>JALUZX010000849.1 GCA_027011425.1 Planctomycetota bacterium | reverse complement strand
GTGCCCCGGACGAATTCCACCGTGGTGCCCGGGTAGTTGGAGGCCAGGACATGGACCCCCGTAAGCCGGCTGAAGAGCACGCTCTTGCCCACGTTGGGGTTGCCGAGAAGGAGGACCTTCACCGGGGATCGGCCTCTGTCGGTTCCACCAGGATCCGGCCGGCCATGCCGTAGCCCAGGGCCACCTGGGCGTTTCCCACCCGGATCGTGACAGGTCCCTTGAGGAAAGAATTGCTCTCCTTCACCACCAGGACCCCCGGCCGGATCCCCATGGATTCCAGCCGCCGGACCAGCCCCATCCCACCCTGGACGGCCAGGACCCGGCCGGCCCGGCCCTTCTTCAACGCGGCGAGACTGACACCTCTGTCCATGGCGAAACCCGTCATACCCCCGCCTCTTCCCCCCGGGAAAAGAGGCCTTCCAGGAATTCCTCCAACCTGGACCAGGTCTCCCGGCTCATGGCGTGCTCGATCCGGCAGGCCTCCCTTTCGGCCACATCCGGGACCACGCCCAGGATCTCCTTGAGAAACCGGGCCAGCTTGCGGTGCCGGGCCAGGATCTCCCGGGCCAGGGAGGCGCCCTCGGGCGTGAGATCCACCCCCCCGTAGCGCTCGTGCCGGACCAGGCCCAGCCGGCCCAGTTGGGCCAGGGCCCCCGTCACGGAAGGGCCCTTGACCCCGAGATGGCGGGCGATCTCCACCACCCGGGCCTTCCCCCTCTCCTCCCGGAGCAGGTGGATGGCCTCCAGGTAGTCCTCCAGGGACTCGCTCATTTCACCGAGGGGCGCGGGCATAGGATCCCAACTCTTAGGCTGGCCTAACAATTTCCTCGGAGTCTCTTAGACCCCGGCGCCCGCCCCGTCAAGGGGAGGCGTCCCCCCCCATTCCACCCGCGAAAGAAGGCTGTTACCCCTTCCCCTCCAGGAGCTTCACGATCTCCCCGAACCCCTTCTCCTTCGCCAGGTCCAGGGGCGTGCGGCCCTTGCCGTCCTTCTTGGACGGGTCCGCCCCTTTCTCCAGGAGGGCCTTCACCACGCCGGGAAGTCTCTGGAGCACCGCCAGGTGAAGGGGCCTCATGCCGCCGACACTCCCGCCCCCGGCCCGGTCGGGGTCCGCGCCGTGGTCCATGAGAATACGAACGACTTTTTCCACCACCGGGCCCTTGTAGGAGAACATCCTGGGAAGGAGACAATAGAGCAAAGGGGTCATTCCCCCCACTCGCCGGTTCGGATCCGCCCCAGCTTCAAGGAGGGCCCTCACAATGGGAGGCCAAAGGCGCCTGTCGGAATACCAGTAATCCCAGTTGCCGATCCCCGGCCACTCGAAGAGGGGAAGGCCGAGTAGGGATCGAACCCTCTGGAGCACGCCCCTGCACATGTCGCCCCGGGACGTAAAATCACAAAACCGGAAAATCGGAGGGAGTCCGTTCGCCCCATTCAGGTCGGGGTCCGCCCCGGCGGCTGCCAGGACGGGAACGGCCTTGGGGTCCAGAACGTCCGAGAGAATGTTCACCCCGCCCGTTCCCTTCCGGGGATCAAGGCCCTTGGCGAGAAGAAATTCCAGGACCTCCGTTCTCACCGGGTAGAGGCGGGCGGCGTAGAAGAGAGCGCTCTTTCCAGCCTGGTCCGCAAGCTTGGGATCGGCCCCACGGCTTACCAGGAGTTGTGCGATCTCCTTGTCCTTCGCCAGGGCCAGGGGCCCGCCCCACCTTCGTCCCGGCCCTCGACCCGGGTCGTCGGGCGAAAGGCCCTGGTCCAAGAGCCAGGAAAGGATCTCCTTCTTGCCGAAGCAGGAGGCCAGGGAGAGGGCGTTCAGCCCCCCATACCGGTATTTCGGATCCAACCCGCGGTGGACCAGGAATTTCACCATCTCGAGATCGGAATACCGGACGGCCACCAAAAGGGCGTTCCACCCTCCCGGTACGGGCCGCCTGGTGTCGCCTCCATTTTCCATCAACTTCCGGAGAAGTTCAGGATCCGGTTTACCCTTGAAGAAGACCCTGTAGGCCACCCCATGAAAGGCGGCCCAGGGCATGGGATGAAAACCCTTTTCCTCCATCATGGCCCGCCTAGCCTTGGACCGGAACTCCAAGAAGAGGGAAGGGGGGAAGACGATGCCGAACCGACCCCGTTTTGGAGGCCGCGGGGGAGATTCCGAGAGAGGGAGGGAAAGGAGTTGTTTCAGGACGCCGACAGGGACGGCATCCCCGTCGATCCTAGTGAAATCCATTGCCGGCGCCCCGGACAAACCCTTCAGGTCCGCCCCTTTCTCCAGGAGCCACTGGGCCATCAGGAGATTCCCCCTTTTCACCGCCACCAGGAAGGGAGTGAGCCCGTCGGGCGCCGAAAACTCGACTTTCTCGATGTGCCCCAGGCAATACCCGGCCCTTGCGATCTTCCCTCTCCATACCTCCCGGAGGAAACGCCACTGCCACTCCGAAAGCCCCTTCCCGAAGGCCGGCGCCGCCGTTACCGCGAGACCGGCCAAAACAACCAGCCCAAAAACGAGCCGTAAAGACTTGGCGGTTTTTGAAAACATGGCGCCTTCCTTTTCCGGTAGAAAAAGCCCGTTTCTTTCCGCAGGAATCGCCTCGTAGAAATGGGGCTCCCCATTGAGACGTTTTTGGAAAACCAAAAAGATATGGAGGGCCATGGAAGAATGCAAGGAGGGAGGTGGGAATCCGCCCCTTACGCGTTCCCCACCATTACCACCACCCGCCTTCTCTTCCCGGATCTTCCGAAGGGCCGAGACATCAAGGCGCCCGATGTGGCCGGCAGATCCGGGCTTGTATCGGGACTTTCGTCCGGACTAGAACTTCAAGCCGCCGCCCACCATCCAGCCCTGGAGGACGAGGCCCACGTCGTAGCGGTTGTTCCCGTCCTTGCCGTCGCCGTCGACGTTGATGTATCGATACCCGGCGAAAAGGGTAAGGTTGGACGCGGGGTGGACCTTGAGAAGGCCCTCCAGGTCCAGGAAGGTCCCGTCGATCTCGTCCTGGTAATCGATCTTGATCCCGCCGCCTTCCAGCACGGCTTCCACGATCCCGAGATTCACGCCCGCCCTGGCGGCCAGGATGGGGATGGGCGCCTTCTGGGTGAAATCCTCCTTCACCGCCCCGGAAAGGGCCTCGGCCTTGAGGGAGATGTCGAAGTAATCCACCCCGATGCCGGGCTTGAGGCTCACGAAAGGCAGGGGAATGATGTCGAAGAGATCGAAGGCATACACTGTTCCCCGCATGCTAGTCACGTCCATATCGGCATGGACGGCCGTTCCCACGGGAATGGAACCGAACTGTGCTTCCAGGGTGCCGGACCCGGAGGTGGAGAGCTGGAAGCCCGAGGCCGTCACCAGGACGGGGCCTACGCCGGCCTCGCCGTGGACATAAGGAAATGGCTCGGGGTCATCGAAGCCCAGGCTGGACCGGATGTCGTTGCGGGGGTTGCTCGGGGTCGAGGCCAGGGTGTAGCCAGCTTTTCCGGAGAAGGAAAACTGGCCGTACCCACCAGCCCCGGAGATGGTGGGGAGGCTGCAAGCCGAAAGCAGGGCCGAAACAAGAAAAAGGATGGAGAGCCTGGTGGTCGCCATTGGGGTTTTCCTCGATCCTTGAGTCCTGGGGACGCGCCCCCCTCGACAGGGAGGCATGCCTTCAGGATCGACCGGCCGCCCGTTTCGACTTGAGACTCCCGGTTTCCCGAACCCCTGTGTTTCAAGCCCCCGGTCCCTCACCCCGAAGGTCCCGGACGGTAAAGAGACTTTCGAAAGGAAGGCTCTTTCGGACCTGGTCCCCGTCCGGGTCCAGCCGGTCCACGATGACCAGCACCTTCTCCACCTTGGCCCCCACCTCCTCCACGGCCCGGACCGCCTTGAGGAGGGACCCGCCGGTGGTCATGGTGTCCTCTACGACGGCCACCCGGTCCCCCTCCCCGAGTTCCCCGGCGATCATGGATCCCACGCCGTGGCCCTTGGGCTCCTTGCGCACCAGGAAGGCCCGCAGTGGAGCCCCTTCGAGCTGGCTCACCAGCGAGATCCCCGCGGCGATGGGGTCGGCCCCCATGGTGGGGCCTCCCACGGCAGTGAGCCCCAAAGGCCGCAACCGGGCCTCCATGAGGCGGCTCACCAGCAGGATGCCCTCGGGGTGGAGGGTGACCTTCCGGCCGTCGATGTAGAAATTCGATTTCTTCCCCGAGGCCAGGGTGACCTCGATGCCGTCCCGGAAGGCCCGGGTCTTCAAGAGTTCCAGGAGCCTCTTCTCTGCGGCTTTCTTGTCCAAGGGCTCGAGCATTTCTTTTGTCTCCAGGGTCCGGTGGGTCCAGCGAAAGGTCTTCTTCCCCGGCCATGGCTCCCAAAGGAAGCGACTCTACAATGGCGGGCCGAGGAAACTTCTTCCACGAATCCTTGCCAAGGAGAGAAACCCATGCGCGTCCTGGTCTGCTCCGATCCCGAGGAAGCCGCCGAGCTGGTGGCCCGTGAAATTCTGGAGGCCCTCCAGGAGAAGCCCGACCTGGTCCTGGGGCTGGCCACGGGTTCCACCCCCATCGGGGTCTACCACCGGCTGGTCAAGGCCCACAAAGAAGAAGGTGTGGACTTCTCCCGGGTGCGGACCTTCAACCTGGACGAATACGTGGGGCTCCCGGCGGACCATCCCCAGAGCTACCGCTTCTTCATGAAGAAGCACCTTTTCTCGGGGGTGAACATCCCGGAAGAGAACATCCACTTTCCCCCCACCGACGGCCCAGGTCTCCAGGAGAAGTGCCGGGCCTTCGAAAAGGCCATCCGCGACGCCGGGGGCGTGGACATCCAGATCCTCGGAATCGGGAGCAACGGCCACATCGGCTTCAACGAGCCCACCTCCTCCCTGGCCTCCCGCACGCGGGTCAAGACCCTGACGGACCGGACCCTCCGGGACAATTCCCGCTTCTACGGCCCCGGCGAAACCCAGCCCACCATGGCCACAACCATGGGCATCGGCACCATCCTGGAAGCCAAGAGGATCCTCCTCCAGGCCTTCGGAGAGAGAAAGGCCGACGCCGTCCACGCCTGCGTGGAGGGGCCGGTGACCTCCTTCTGGCCGGCCAGCGTGCTCCAGTTCCACCCGGACACACGCCTCTACCTGGACCAGGCCTCGGCCTCCAAGCTGACCATGGTCCCCTACTACCAGAGAGCCAGGAAGAACCAGTGGGAACTGGAGGAAAAGGGATTTCTCTAGAAACGAAAACCCGACCCCTTCCTGAACTCGGCGGCGGGCCCTCCCTCTACGTGCACGTTCCTTTCTGCCGCTCCAAGTGCGGCTACTGCGACTTCTACTCCCTTCCCGCCGGGCCGGGCTCCGCCCCGGGAGAGGCCGGAGAGGCATTCCTGAAAAACCTGGAGAAGGAGTGGGCTCTCCTGGGAGAGCCCGGGCCCTTTGCCACGATCTACGTGGGAGGGGGCACCCCCACGGTCCTGGATTCTTCCACCTTCTATCGCCTCCTGGACTTCCTGGGGCCTCTTTTGGCCCGGGGAGGGGAGTGGACCGTGGAGGCCAACCCGGAGAGCCTGGACCGGGAAAAGCTCCAGGCCATGAAGGAGGCCGGCGTGACCCGGTTGAGCCTGGGAATCCAAAGCCTCCGGGAAGAAGACCTGGCCTTCCTGGGAAGGGCCCACGACTCCCGAAAAGCCCGGGAAGTCCTGGACCTGGCCCGCAGGCAAGGGCCGTGGGGATTGTCGGCCGACCTGATCCTGGGCCTTCCGGGACGGGAGGAAGAAGACCTGGAAGAAGAGATCCGCTTCCTCCTGGAGCGGGGCGTGGAACACCTTTCCTTCTACATCCTCACCCTGGAAGAAGGCACGCCCCTTTGGGAGAGGGCGCGCCGCGGAGAGGTCCGGCTCCCCGCGCCGGCCGCCCAGGCGCGGCTTCTTCTCTTCGTCCGGTCCCTCCTGGCCTCCCGGGGCCTTCCCCCCTACGAAATCAGCAATGCCGCAATCACGGGACGGGAGTGCCGGCACAACCTGCGCTACTGGCTGGGCGGAGAATACCTGGGCCTGGGCCCCTCGGCGGCGTCCTTCGCCGCCGGCAAGCGCCGCAAAAACCTCTCCCACCTGGACGGGTGGGCGGCCGCCCTGGGGGAAGGACGGCTCCCCGTGGAAGAAGAGGAGAGTCTCCCTCCCCTTCTCCGGGCCGGCGAGAGGGCCTGGCTCCAGCTTCGGACCCGCTGGGGCATGGACCCGGGCGAGGTCCGCCAGAGAACCGGCGCTCCCACTTCATGGGCGGAAAAGGCCGAGGCACTGGCGGCCTTCTTCCGGGGCCGGGGCCTCATGGAAAAACGTGAAAACCGGTGGGCCCTTACCGAGGAAGGGATCCTCCAGGCCGACGGGATCGGGGCGGCCTTCCTGGCACTGGACTAACCCGGGCTGAATCTTCACTCTCGTCATCCTTCCCCTCGCCCGGGTATCCTTCCCGGCATGAGCGCCACCTTTCCCCAAAGACTCCGGGCGGCCGTGGAGAAGACCGGCGCCCCCTGCGTGGTGGGTCTGGACCCCAGGCCCCAAAGGCTTCCCAGAGAACTCTTCTCCCCAGGCGGCGACCCGATCCCGGCCATCCGGGACTTCCACCGTTTCGTCCTGGACGAGGCGGCGGGCCTGGTTCCCTGCGTGAAGCCCCAGGCCGCCTTCTTCGAGGCCCTGGGCCCCGAGGGGTTCGCCCTCTTCCACCAGACCTGCCGGGACGCCCGGGAGCGGGGATTCCTGGTGATCGGCGACGTGAAGAGGGGGGACATCGGCTCCACCGCCGAGGCCTACGCCAAGGCCCACTTCCCTTCCTGCGACGCTCTCACCCTCAATCCCTACCTGGGCTCGGACAGCCTGGAGCCCTTCTTCTCCTGGTGCCGCGAAGAGGGCAAGGGCGTCTTCATCCTGGTGCGCACCTCCAACAAGGGAAACGAATTCCAGCCCCTCCCCGTGGGAGAAGGCACCCTGGCCGAGGCCGTGGCCCGGGCCGTCCGGGACTGGGGCGATTCGGCGGGCATGCCCGCCGACCCGGAGTCGGGATACAACCCGGTGGGCGCCGTCGTGGGGGCTACACACCCCGGGGAGATCCCCAGGTTCCGGGAACTCCTTCCCCGGTCCTGGATCCTCCTTCCCGGGTATGGGGCCCAGGGAGGCAAGGCCTCGGATCTCACCCCGGCCTTCGACGGGCGCGGGCTGGGCGCCCTGGTCAACTCCTCCCGGGGCATCACGGCCTGTTTCGACCCGGAAGACAAGGACTGGCGCCGGGCCGTGGGCCTGGCGATCCGCCGCTTCCGGGAAGACATCCAGAGAGCGCGGGAGGGGAGCGGTTGAGGTGAAGAAGAGACTGGCCATCCTCAACCAGAAAGGGGGCGTGGGAAAGACCACCACGGCGGCCAACCTGGGAGCGGCCTTCGCCCTCCAGGGACTGAAAGTCCTGGTCCTGGACCTGGACCCCCAGTCTCACCTGACCCTCCACCTGGACCTGGATCCCCAGGACAGGGACCACTCCATCGCAGGTGTGCTTCTGGGAGAGAGAAAGCTCCTCGAATGCGTCCGGCCCACATCCACCCCCGGCCTGGAGGTGGTTCCTTCCAGCGTGGACCTGGCGGCCTGCGAGACCTCCCTGGAAAACGAAGTGGCCCGGGAGACCATCCTCAAGGGCGCCCTGGAGGAGGCGGAGGCGGAGGGACTTCCCCACGACCTGGTGCTCTTCGACTGCCCTCCTTCACTGGGAGTGCTCACCCTCAACGCCTTGAGCGCCGCCTCGGGCGTGCTCGTCCCTCTCCAGGCGGAATTCTTTTCCCTCCAGGGACTCTCCCGGCTGTTGGACCTGGTCTCCCTGGTGCGCCGCAGGCTCAACCCCCTTCTCTCTCTCACGGGGGTCCTGGCCTGCATGGTGGACTACAGACGTTCCCTGACCTCCGAGGTCCTGGCCGAGCTGGAGCGGCATCTGGGGGAAAAGCTCTTCCGGACACGGATCCGCGTGAGCGTCCGCCTGGCCGAGGCCCCCGGTTTCGGCCGGACCATCTTTCAGCATTCCCCCTCTTCCAGGGGCGCGGAAGACTACCTTTCCCTGGCTTTCGAGGCGGCCCGCCGGATCGGACTCCCCCTGGAAAAAACGGCTCGTGACGCCGGGGAAGTGGAGTCACCGGGACCCATGGAAAATTGAAAAATTTTTTTCCTTCCCCAAGTTCTTTTTTCTTCGAGTCTTGAGTAAGGAACAGGCGGTAGGGGAAAAAGCTCTTCGTTGACCGCCCTCTCCCGGATTGCTACATTGCCCCCTCGCTTGCTTGGAGACCTTTTTGCCTGCTTACAGGTTGTCCCTGGACCCACACCTGGGCGGTTTTCTCTCTCTATCCCCGGGGGAATTGCGCCCGTAGGGAAGGTCTAGGTTCATCCTGGGAGGGGACCCGCCCATGTCGGAAGCCGAAGCCGCCAGGCCGGACAGTTTCGTCTCTTCGTTTTTCCTCGAAATCAGGAAAAGAGTCCGTCCGGAGCACTTTTCCACCTGGTTCAAGAACGCCTCCCTCGCTGAAGTGACGGAGAACGACCTGGTTCTTTCGGTGGAAAGCAGTTTTGTTCGGGATTGGATCCAAAAAAAGTATATGGACGTTCTCCTGGAATCTTCCCTTTCCGTGGACGGAAAGGCCCGGAAGATCCGCGTCTCCTCGGACCCGGAAAAGTTTGTTTCCGAGGATGTTGTGAAAGAAGATTTCGACCACGATCCCGAACCCCTCCCCACGCCTGTTCCCGCGAGGGGGAGGGTGTTGGGCACACCATTGAACCCTTCGCTCACCTTCGACAACTTCGTCGTGGGGCTCTCCAACAACCTTCCCTACGCGGCCGCCCGGGCCGTGGCCGAAAACCCGGGCAGGGCCTATAACCCCCTTTTCATCCATGGATCCGTGGGCCTGGGAAAAACCCACCTTCTCCAGGCCGTCTGCCACGAAGTGCTGAAAAAAGGGACCATCTCCAGGATCCGCTATATCTCCTGCGAAGACTTCATCAACCAGTTCATCTCCGGGATCCAAGGCGGTTCCCTGGAGTCCTTCCGGGACCAATACCGGAACACCGAGATGCTCCTCATCGACGACATCCATCTTCTGGCCCACAAGGAGAGAACCCAGGAGGAGTTCTTTCACACTTTCAACCACCTGGTCAACGCGGGCAGGCAGGTGGTCTTCTCCAGCGACTCCCCTCCCCAGGAGATTCCCACCCTCAAGGAGCGGCTGGTCTCCCGCTTCAAGAGCGGGCTTGTCGGGGAAATCGAGCTTCCCGACCTGGAGACGCGGATCGCCATCGTCAAGAGGAAGGCCAGGATCCGAGGGACTGAATTCCCCAACGACGTAGCTCTCTTCATCGCCGAGCGGGTGAAGACCAACATCAGGGAACTCGAGGGGGCCGTGATCGAGGTCATCGGCTACTCCACCCTCAACGACGGGATGCCCATCGATCTCGAACTCGCCGCCCGGGCGCTCAAACCCATCCTCAACACGGGCACGACCAGCGCCACGGCCTCCATGCAGGACATCTTCCGTTGCGTTCAGAAAACCTTCGGGGTCACCCTCACGGAGATCCAGTCCAAGAGGAGAACCCAGACCATCTCCACGGCCCGCCACGTGGCCATGTATCTGGCGCGCAACTACACGACCCACAGCCTCCAGGAGATCGGGGGATATATGGGAGGCAAGGACCACGCCTCCGTCCTATACGCGGTTAGGAAAGTGGAACAGAAGGCCCGCGAGGACCCCCGCTTCAAGGAGATCCTCCAGAAGGTGACCGCCGATCTTCTGGGAGGCCTCCTTTGAGAGCTTCCTACCCTCCCGTTTCGATGGGTTCGTCCCGCCCCGGGAATCCGGGGCGGTTTCGTATCCCCTTCCTCCCTTCTCCGCCCTCCGGGGAACGACCCAACCACATCTGGGGCCTTTCGAATTCGGTACCCGGGAGAAACCCCCGGGAAAGTTCCTGGGGAAACCGTGGAGGTTCTTTCACAGGGGAAGGACCTTTTCCACACCCCGGAAGGGACCCTGTCTTTTCCACCTTTTGCCCACAGGAGGGCTTCCCAGGTTTTTCACAGGATCCCACAAGGAGTGGAGAATGTATCTTTCTATCCAACAAGAGGTTAAGTGCAACCCCCAAAAGGGATGCACAATTCGAACATGCCCAATGAGATGAAGTTTTTTCTTTCAAAAGATAGAATCTGAAACTCAGGAAAGAAAAGATTTCCAAAACATGAGGTCAGGAGAATGAAGATACTCGCCCCCAAAGATCAACTCGCCCAGGGCGTGAAGATGGTTGCCTCCCTGGCTTCCTCGGGAACCTCTCTCGGAACCCAGGGAATCCTCATCGAGGCCGAAGGAGACAGCCTCCTCATGGGAGCCTCCGACGGGGAGGTGACGGCCACGCACCTGGTGCCCGAGGTCAAGGTGGAAAAGCCGGGACGGGCGCTCGTGGACGCCGTCCTGGGCAATCTGATCCTGGATCTTACCGATGAGACAGTGACCCTTGAACTCAACCAGGACGGGACGGCCCTCAAGGTCTCGGCCCAGGGGAAAGACTACGAAGTCCCCACTTCGGACCCTGACGAATACAGGGGGCTGGAGAGAGAGACCGGGGGGGAGTGCCTTGTTCTCAAGTCCGAGGCTTTGAGGAGCGCCGTGACGCGGACGGCCTTCGTCGTGGCCAAGGAGGGAGCCCGCTACGCTCTCCATGGTCTCCTGCTGGATGTGGACGACCAGGGGAAGGCCAACTTTGTGGGGTCCGACGGGAGGAGGCTCTCCTGGGTCTGGACGGACCCGGAGGAGAAGCCTTCCAAGCCCGGGCAGTATCTGGTCCCCAAGAGGGCCCTCTACGACTTTCTCAAGGGTATCCCTCCCGAAGGCGAGACGGTGAAGCTCGAGTTCAAGGGGGGAAAGATGTCCCTGGAGATGGGCCGGACCACCGTGGTGGCCCAGCTGATCGAGGGGGAATATCCCGAATACAAGGCCGTTGTGCCCAAGGAGACGGCCAACCTGGCCAGGATCCCCGCCAGGCCCTTCGAGGAGGCCCTGAGAAGGATCATTCTCATCTCTTCCAAGGAGTCTCCCGCCGCCAGGCTGCTGTTCCATTCCTCCGGGGAACTCGAGATTTCCGCAGGCATGGGGGGGAAGGCGGGGAAGGAGATCCTGGAGGTTCAGCTCGAAGGGGAGGGAAGCGAGGTCTCCTTCAACCCGGTCTACATCCTGGAGTTTCTCAGGGCCGCGGGAAGGGAAGTTGTCAGCCTTGGATTTACGGATAACCAAGTAGCAGGCAAGTTCCTCGGGGGCGAGGATTTCGTCCATATCATCATGCCCCTGACATTGTAGGATGAGAGATCAAGGAGAACCCAGGAAGGCCGGAGACATCCTCCGGGGTTTCCTCAGGAAGAATCCGGCCCTCAGGGGACCCACCCACAGGAAGATCGCCCAGGCTTTCTCGGAGGCCCTGGGGGAGATCCTTCCGGAGAAGGAGGGCGGGCACTGCTTTCTCCTTTCCTTCGGGAAGGGAGTGGTCACGGTGGGAGTGGATTCGGCGGTTCTACGCCACGAATTACAGTGCTTCCACGCGGACCCCTTCCTGGAAGCCATGAAAAAAAGGGTTCCCGAGGCGAACCTGAGGAAGGTGAGGTTCGTCATCGCCCCCAAAGAAGAGGGCATGGAAGATTGAAATGACGGAAGACAAAAAAAAAGAAGAAAGCGCGGGAGGGAAGAAGGTCTCCCAGGACTACGGGGCCGATTCCATCCAGGTCCTGGAGGGACTGGAGGCGGTCCGGAAGACCCCCGCCATGTATATAGGCGATACCTCCGTAATGGGGGCGCACCACCTGGTGTGGGAGGTGGTGGACAACGCCGTGGACGAATCCCTGGCCGGTTATTGCAACGAGATCCAGGTGACTCTTCACGCCGAGGGTTCGGTCTCCGTCATGGACAACGGGCGCGGGATTCCCGTCGAGATCAAGAAGGAATTCGGAATCCCCACGGTGGAGATCGTGATGACCAAGCTCCACGCCGGGGGAAAGTTCGACAAGCGGACTTACAAGGTCTCGGGCGGGCTCCACGGGGTCGGGGTTTCGGTGGTGAACGCCCTCTCGGAATGGCTGGAAGTGGAGGTCTACCGGGAAGGAAGAGTCTTCAGGCAGACCTTCGCCCGGGGAGTGAAGAAGACCCCCCTGAAAGAGGTGGGAACCACCACGAGGCGGGGAACCAAGGTCCGCTTCAAGCCGGACCCCGAGATCTTCGGCGACGTCTCGATCTCCTGGGACATCGTTCTCAAGAGGATGAGGGAACTGGCCTACCTGATGGGCCGGTGGGGCCTGAAGATCGTGCTAATAGACGAGGCGTCGGGAAACAGGGAGGAACTCTTCTATCCCGACGGGATCAAGGACTTCGTCGCCCACCTGAACAAGGCCAAGGAGCCCATTCACAAGATCGTCTACTTCGAGAAGACCATCCACGTGGAAACCCCGGGCGGAGACAGGAAGTCCTACGTGGTGGAACTGGCCCTGCAATACAACAGCGGATACAGCGAGAGCGTCTACACTTTCGTAAACAACATCAATACGGTGGAAGGAGGCACCCATCTCGCGGGGTTCAGGGCGGCGTTGACGCGGACCCTCAACAATTACGCGAGGCGCGTCAAACTGGTCAAGGAAAACGAGAAGGTCCCAAGCGGCGACGATTACAGGGAGGGGCTCACGGCGGTCCTCTCCCTGAAGATGCCAGATCCCCAGTTCGAGAGCCAGACCAAGATCAAGCTGGGAAACCGGGATGTCCAGGCCCTGGTGGAGCAGGCCGTGGGAGAAGAACTGGGGACCTTCCTGGAGGAGAACCCCTCGGACGCCAAGACCATCTTCAACAAGGGAATGGTGGCATCCAGGGCGCGGGAGGCGGCCCGGCGGCAGAGAGACCTGATCCGAAGGAAGTCCGCCCTGGAGAGCGGCAATCTCCCAGGCAAGCTCGCGGACTGCCAGAAAGGGACCCCCATGGAGGAGGCGGAGTTGTTCCTCGTGGAGGGGGATTCGGCGGGCGGCTCCGCCAAGCAGGGGAGGGACAGCCGGTTCCAGGCGATCCTTCCCCTTCGAGGGAAGATCCTCAACGTGGAAAAGGCCAGGATCGACAAGATGCTGGCCAACAACGAGATCCAGACCATCATCTCCGCCCTTGGGACAGGTTTCGGGGCAGAGGATTTCAAGCTGGAGAAGCTCCGTTACAACAAGGTCATCGTCATGACCGACGCGGATGTGGACGGCTCACACATCCGCACCCTTCTCCTCACATTCTTCTTCCGGCACATGAACGAACTGGTGGCCAAGGGGCATCTTCACGTGGCCCAGCCTCCCCTCTACAAGGTCAAGATCGGCAGGGAGGAACGTTATGCCCACTCCGAGGCCGAGCTGGACCGGGCCTTCCTGGAGGCGGGCGCCAAGGGCGGGCGCCTGGTAAGGAAGGAGGATGGAAAGGTCTTCGAAGGTGAGGTCCTTTCGGAGATAGCCTCCCTTCTCGGAAGGATCGAGGAATTCGCCCTCAAATTGGGCCAGGGAAGGAAGGGCGTGGACGTGGCGACCCTTCTGGCGCACAGGAAAGAGAACGGAAAACTTCCGGTCTACCGGATCGTCAGGAAGGGGGAAGAGACCTTTCTCTACGAAGACGAGGAACTGGACCTCCTCCTGGACGAGGAAAGGTCCAGGAACCCGAACCTCAAGATCTACGAGGGCCCCGGCTCGGAGGTCGCCAGGGAGGAAGCGGACCTGGAACTCTATACTCTCCATGAAACCAGTGTTCTCGGGTCCATCCTCTCCAGGCTCCAGGATCTTGGGATCCGGGCGGAGGAGATCGTCGGGGGCGGAGGCCCCTTCGAGCTTGTCGTGGGAGAGGAAAAGGAGGAGAACGAGGATCTTAAGAGGGTGGTTTCCGCCTTGAAGGAAGTAGGCCGCAAGAAGGTGGATGTCCAGCGTTACAAGGGCCTGGGCGAGATGAACCCGGAGCAACTCTGGGAGTCCACCATGGACCCGGCCCGGCGGACCCTCTACCAGGTCACCATCGAAGACGGGCTCGAGGCGGACCAGATCTTTTCGATCCTCATGGGCGAGGTGGTGGAACCCAGGAGGGAATTCATCGAGAAGCACGCCCTGGAGGTGAAGAACCTGGACATCTGACCCAGCGCGCCGTCTTTCGGGACGACCCATGCGAACGTCGGCCCGGGATGATTCCCGCGAATTCTCTGGAAGCCACACCCTTTTGTCTCGTTCCGGGTCACCCCCTCCCTTTTCCGGAACCAGTTGAATCCGGGTTAAGAAAAGGCCCCGGGATTGTCGAAACGGGAGGCATGAAGGGCCTGGAACGGATCACCAATCTCCGTCTGGCGGAGGTGCTCACACAGAACGGCCTGCTCACCCGGGAGGAGATGGGCGAGGCCATCTCCCTCCACGAATCCTCGGGGGAGAGGTTCGTGTCGGTCCTGGTGCAGACCGGGTATGTGACCGAGTGGGACCTGGCCAAGGTCGTGGCCGAATCCTTTCAGCTTCCCTTCCTTCTGGGCGAGCGCTACGAAACTCCCAAGGAGATCATCGATCTCCTGGAAGAGGACTATCTCTTCCGGCACCTGGTCGTTCCCGTGGACCAGTTCGGGAAGATTCTCACCGTAAGGATGCCCGTCTTCGTTCCCGGCGAGGTCCTGGAGGAGATCCAGGAGAAGAAAGGGATGGACGTCTTTCCTGTTGTGGGCCTGATTTCGGAGAACCAGAAGACCCTCTTCAGTCTTTTCCCGGATCACCCCAAGGAGGAGCCCAGGGCTCCGGTTCCGCCGGAGAACAAGATCGGCGGCGATTGGGAGTCCATCTTCGATATCGGCGACCAGGCGGTGAAGAAGGAACTCGGCGGTTGAGTCTCGCGGGACGACCCTCGGGCGTCCCCTTCCATGAGAAGGCTTTATTTGTCAACAGCCGACTTGGCGGCTACATTATTCCTTTCCCTCCCAATAGATAACCTCCTCTGCTGCAAGGTCTTAGGTTAAGGGTGGGGGTCTGGGGGCAGCGCCCCCAGTATTGGGGGGAAGACCCTATTTTTTGGGCCTTCCGCAGAATCAGTGCCCATTTCAAGTGGTGGGCCAGGCAAAGGCCCCACCCTGGGCCGGTCCGCCCCCAGGACGTGGGCTGGGCGTCAGCCCCGCCGTATACCCTCGCCGCGCCGCCCCGCACCCTCCATCGGAGGGGGCGGCGTGGCGAGGGGAGGAGGCGGGGCGGGCCCCAGCCGGCACCCGAGCCCGCCGTTCCCGGCTGAGGGCAGGTCTTTGCCCTTTCCTCGCCAACTCGACCCATAAGTTCTGCGGAAGCCCCAAACCTTTTCGCCAGGCGCCTCCCCTTTCGGGGTTCCGAAAGGCAGGACATCCACGTCCGACCAAGGGAGTCCAGGAAATCCACAGTGGGAAAAATACCCTTCCGCCACGCTTCCATACGCACTCTCGATGGACCCTTCCATGGAGTCCGGTGCACGATGAAGTCCGTCCAGTCGGGACGTTGCAATCTACAGAAGGACCTCAAAGGCCAAGGGGACGCACGCAATCGTCCGGACTGGGCGGTTATGGGTATCTGTCCTCTTTGTTCGTTTCCGTGACTCACTTGGGCGTCTTCTGGATTCTTCCTTCCATGAGAAGGCTTTATTTGTCAACAGCCGACTTGGCGGCTACATTATTCCTTTCCCTCCCAATAGATAACCTCCTCTGCTGCAAGGTCTTAGGTTAAGGGTGGGGGTCTGGGGGCAGCGCCC
>JALUZX010000848.1 GCA_027011425.1 Planctomycetota bacterium | reverse complement strand
TCCTTTCCTCCCCCGGGAAAGACCGCCCGCCTGGGAGGTTGGATTCTCCTCCAGGTCCAAGGTCCCCCGCGGGAGAGGGGAATCCAGCAAGGCCGGGCCCTGGGGCCCTACATGGCCCGCCAGATGGAGGGCATGAAGATCCAGATCGAGAAGGAGACGGGAAAGGACTGGGACTTCTTCAAGAAGGCGGCTCTCCGGATTTTCGGCCCCAGGGTCCCCGCGGGGATCCGCAAGGAGATGGAGGGGATCGCCGACGGGGCGGCCCGGCGGGGCGTCCGGGTCGATTACGGAGACGTGCTCCTCTGGAACGGGTGGATCGAGCTGGTGGACGACTGGTTTCCCCGGTGGCGTAGAAGGCACAAGGCCAAGGGGCCGGCCCCGCCACGCCACGGTGGATGCAGCGCCTTTCTGGCCACCGGGTCATGGACCTCGGACGGAAGGATCGTGGCCGGCCACAACACATGGTCCTTCATGAGCCTGCCCAACCATTGCAACGTCATCCTGAAGGTGGTCCCCGAAAAGGGCCTTTCCTTCGTCATGCAGACCTTCCCGGGCGGGGTCCATTCCAATACGGACTTCTACATCAATTCCGCCGGATTGATCATTACGGAGACCACCATCTCGAGGTATATCGGGGAATTCCGCAAATATCTCCTCCCGGAATTCGTGCGCATCCGCCTGGCCGTCCAGTTCGCCCGCTCCATCGACCAGTTCGTCCGGACCATGATAGAGGCCAACAACGGAGGCTATGCCAATACCTGGCTCGTGGGCGACACCAAGACGGGCGAGATCGCCCGCTTGGAGCTGGGATTCCTGCACCATCCGCTGACCCGCACCAAGGACGGCTTCCTGGGCTCCTCCAACCTGGCCCTGGACCCGGGGCTGCTGCGCGACGAAACCAGGGACCGGGGAGGTCCCAGGTCCAGCAACCGGGCCCGAATGGCCCGCTGGAAGCAACTGGCGGCCCTCTGGAAGGGCAGGATCACAGCCGCCGCAGGCAAGCTCTTTCTCTCCGACCACTACGACACCTTTGAGAAGCGTTACCACCCTTCCCCCCGGACCCTCTGCGGCCATTACGATACGAGCCGGTATAAAGTCCCCTTCGGCGCCATGGACGCCCTGGTGACGGACAGCGTCCTCGCCGCGGACCTCGGCGCCTGGGGGCGTTGGGGCCGGCCCTGCGGCATGGATTTCCACGGCAAGGATTTCCTGGTCCGGCAAACCCGTTTCGCCTGGCTGAAGGGCTGGCTCCCCGATCTTCCCCACCGGCCCTGGGTGCTGCTGGGGGCGAAGGCGCAAAGAAAGGAAAAGGGCAAGTGAGGCGACCCCTTCCCATCCTGCTTCTCGGTTTCCTCCTCCTTGCACCGGCCCTTCGGGCCGGCGGCGGTCCCTGGAACGTCCTCCTCCTGGTGAACGACCGATCCTCCCCCTCCAAGCAAGTGGGTGAACACTACGCCAAGGCCCGGGGCCTGGATCCCAAGAACGTCCTCCACCTCTCCTTCCCGCCCTCCGCGGAGATGCCCTACCGGGATTACATAAAACTGATCCGTGATCCCGTCCGAGCCTACCTGGAAGAGAGCGGCCTGAAGAACCAGATCGACTACATCGTGGCCACCATGGGGTTTCCCCTCCGGCTCACCCGCGCCCCTGGAGGCCAGCGTTACGTCTCACTCACGGCGGCCCTCCAGGCCCTGGACATCCGTCCCGGGGTCCTGCCCGGGGGAAAGATGGGTTGGCCCAATCCCTACTACGGCTTCCCCGGCGCCTTCAGCCACAGGCTCGCCCTGCGGGAGGAAAGGGTCCACATCTATCTCTCCACCATGCTTGCGGGCTATACGGTGGAGGATGCCAATTCCCTGGTGGACCACGCACTCCAGGCCGAGGGCAACCCGCCCCCCAAGGGGCTCTTTCTCTTCCAGGACGCCGGGGGAAACGCGAAAGTCCGAAACGTCCGGTATGACGAGGCCGTCTCGCTCCTGGTCTCCAGGGGTTTTCAAGCCAAGCGCATCCCCTCCGGAACGGCGCCCTTGAAGAAACTCCCCCCCCTTATCTGCTGGTTTTCGGGGGGAAGTTACAGCGGCCTCACCCGCAAGGCAGTCCGGTCGGTCACATTCCGGCCCGGCGCCCTGGTGGACATGCTCGAGTCTTTCGGAGCGGTGCCGGAGAACTTCGATCCCAAGGGAAAACGCAGGCAGGTTCCCGTGGCCTGGATGATCGAGGCGGGCGCCACTGCGGTCCACGGCGCCGTGGCGGAGCCCTTCAACGCGGCCTTCCCCGATTCCCGGGCCCCCATCTTCTACGCCCGGGGCTTCAACGTGGCCGAAGCGGTCTTCAAGTGCGTGCCCACCTTCTTCTGGCAGAACACCCTCTTCGCCGATCCCCTGTGCGCCCCCTACGCCGCTCCGCCGGTCTTCCAGGCGGGCCTGGACAAGCTTCTCCCCGGCCCCGTGGGCGGAAAGGTCCAAATTCCGGTCAAGGGCAAGAAAGCCGGGTCCTTTGAACTCTACGTGGACGGGATTCTCGCGGCCCGCGCCCACGCCGGGGAGCCCCTGGTCTGGGACACACTCTCCCTTCCGGACGGCCCGGTCCGACTCAGGGTGGCGGCCCTCTCCGCGGATCCCACCCGGACGGCCTCCTCTGTGGAGGTGGAAATCCCCGTATACAATCCCTCTTTCCGGGTCCTCGGCGTGCGCCTCGAAGGGGGCAAGAAAGTGGCGGGTCCCCTGGATTCCCTGGAAGTCCGCCTCTCCAGGCCGCCGGGCTGGCCCCTCTCCCCCCAGGCCGTGCTGGTCAAGGGGCCGGACGGAAAACCCGCACCCTGTGATATCCTCCAGGGAAGATCCCCGCGGATTCTCCGGATCGTTCCCATCCGGCCCCTGGCCGCCTCCAGCCTCTACACCGTGGAGCTGACACCCAAGCTAAAAGACTCATCGGGGAAAGGCCTGGCCGCCCCCTACAAGACGGAATTCCGCACCACCGCCGCGGCCCTGGCCGTCACGGGTCCCAAGAAAGTCAAGGCCGGGGAGACGGCTGTCTTCACCGTGGAGGCCCGGACGGCGCCGGGAAGCGAAGGCGCCAGGGACGAGGGCTTCTTCGGGGCCGTCCGGGTGAAGACCGGGGCGAAAAGGGCGGACTGCCCCCCCTCGGTGAACCTTGAAAAGGGGACGGCCAGGCTGGAAGTGGTCTTCCGCAAGGCCGAAACCGCCACTCTCCGGGTGGAGGACCCGGAAAGCGGGCTCTCCACCGAGACATCCCTGGAAGTCCTGCCCGGCCCGTTTTCCAAGGTGGAAGTCCAGGCCCCCAAGGAGTGGCCCGCCGGCCACGCCCTGGGGGTGACCCTTCTGGCCAGGGACCCCTTCGGCAACCTCACTCCATCCCCCTCCCCGCCCTTGCAGGTCTACATGGAAGGGGGTGAATTTCTTATGACCGAATTGCAAGAACCCGACCAGGGAAGAAAAGAAGTCTTCCTCTCCTGCCCATGGAAGGGGGAGAGCGTCAAGGTGGTGGTCCGGGCGGGCTCCAAGGAGATTGGAACGGCCCAGGTCAAGCTCCTTCCCGGGGGGATACGGAAGTGGCTGGCCCTGGGACCCTTCCGTTCCAGGGCGGGGGCCAGGCCGAACCTTCCCCCCCCACCCAAGAGGGTCCCGGAGGCGGGCCTCTTCCAGGGAGGGAAGATCTGGATTCCCAGGGAGGCAAAGGAGGAACCCTGGCCCCTTGACTGGATCTCGAGCCGCTCCTCCGGATGGGTGGCCGCGCCCCTGGCCGTGGCGGAGCGCACGGTGGTCCGGGCCGTCGTGGGCTTTTCCGGGACGGAGGCCGAACTCTACCTGGACGGACGTAAACTTGCCTCGGGAACGTCCGGCGCCGGTTTCGTCAAGGATGCCATCCGCAAGAGGTTCGTCCTCCCCGCCGGAGTCCACTGGCTGGGCCTTGCCCTGACCCGGGCGTCCGACGGGCGCCCGCGCCTCCTGGCCCAGCTGGAAAAGGCCGGCGGAGGTCCTCCGGAGGGGGTCTGCGTATGGCCCTACGATCCCGACAAGAGGCCCTCCAAGCTCTTCCTCTCCGGCCGGGTCAAGGTGGCCTGGCACGGAATCCCCGGGGTCAAGGTGGAACTGGAGGACTCCAAGGGAAGGAAGCGGACGGCCAGGACGGACCGGGAAGGTCTTTTCGTCTTCTCCCGACTCGCCAAAGGGACTTATACTCTCCGCCCCTTGATCAAAAACCACAAATGGGCCCCCTCTCAATGGAAGGTCCATCTCCAGGACGCCCATGTCTGGGGCCGGAATTTCACTCTCCAGGACACGAAACCGCCCAGGCTGGAGGTGCTCAACCCCAAGCCGGGCCCGGTTCACCGGGTTCTCCACGTCCGGGTCAAGGCCTCGGACGACCTGGGCATCCACTACGTGGAGTGGCGAATCGACGGGAAACGCCGGGACGACCGGGACCACTCACCGCCCTACACCACGGACATCTACCTCAAAAAGTCCGACAAGGGCCGCCACGTCTTCACCGTAATCGCCAGGGACTTCGCCGGCAACGAAACCAAGAAGGAAGTCAGAATCCTGGTCCGGTAAATGTAGGGGGCGCCCGCAGGACGGCGCGCAGCGCAGGCCCGGCGGTCGTCCCGCGATAGGGCCTATTCCTTGATAAGAATCTTCATGTCCCGGACTCCCGGGCGGATGGTGAACACCTTTCTCCGGCGGCTTCGGGGATGGACGACTTCCAAGTAGACCGTTTCCTCCCCGGCGTCTCCCCAAACCTGGAACCTCCCGCCCGATCCCGAATAGGTCCACCCGCCGAGAAGGCCCTTCCTGGTCTCCCGAAACCGCTTCTCCTTCCATTCCCCTGTGGAACCCGTGTTTCCTTTTTCCCCCTGGTCCCGGATCCGTGTCCTGGCCAAAGTGAAGGCCGTGATC
>JALUZX010000847.1 GCA_027011425.1 Planctomycetota bacterium | reverse complement strand
CCTTCCCAGGGACATGGAGGAGATCCTGGCGGCGGCCCGCGACAGGGAGGAGGAGGGTTCGGCCGCCCGGAACGCTTTGAACGTGATCCTGGAGAATGTCCGGCTTGCCAGGGAGAAATCCACTCCCGTCTGCCAGGACACGGGCACTCCCGTCCTCTACGTGAGTCACCCCCCGGGGTGGTCCACGGCCCGGATGGAGGAAGCCATCCGGTGGGCCGCCGCGGAGGCCACGAAGAGATCCTATCTCAGGCCCAACGCCGTCCACCCCATCACGGGGAAGAACAGCGGTGACAATACGGGGATCGGCTACCCTTATGTCCACTTCCACGAGTGGGACAAGGACGAGGTCGTCTTCCGGATGCTCTTGAAGGGCGGCGGTTCCGAAAACTGCGGAATCCAGTATTCCCTGCCCGACTCCAACCTGGGCGCCGGCCGTGACCTGAAGGGGATCAAGAAATGCGTCCTGGACGCGGTCTTCCGCGCCCAGGGATACGGCTGCGCCCCGGGCATCATCGGCGTCGGCGTGGGGGGCGACAGGGTCTCCTCTTTCGAAGAGTCCAAGATCCAGCTCTTCAGGGCTCCCGGAGACAAGAATCCCGACCCTGTGCTCGCGGAGATGGAAGAAGAACTCTTCGAAAAGACCAACCGCCTGGGGATCGGTCCCATGGGGTTCGGGGGAAAGACGACCACACTGGGAGTGAAGATCGGTGTCCGCCACAGGCTTCCGGCCTGCTTCTTCGTCTCCATCAGCTATTTCTGCTGGGCCGCCCGGAGGAAGACCATGACCGTGAAGAACGGGGAGGTGTCCTATGATTGAGTTGACCACGCCCATTTCCGAGGAACAGATCCGCAAGCTGAAGATCGGCGATTCCGTCCTGTTGAGCGGAACGGTGGTCACCGGCCGGGACGCGGCGCACAAGTATCTCATCGAGAATTTCATCCGTTCCGGGGGAGAGATCCCTCCCCAGGAGAAGGCCCTTCATGACAGGCTGAAGGAACTCCTGAAGGAATCGGTCATCTACCACTGCGGGCCGGTGGTTCGTAAAGACGAGCAGGGCAAGTGGCATTTCGTGGCGGCCGGGCCCACTACCTCCATAAGGGAGGAGCCCTACCAGGCCGAGGTGATGGAGTATTTCACCTTGCGCGGGGTGATCGGCAAGGGAGGAATGGGCCCAAAGACCCTGGAGGGCCTCAAGAAGGTGGGGGCCTGCTATTTTCACGCCGTAGGCGGCGCGGCCACACTGATCGCCGAGTGCTGCAAGGAAGTAATCGAAGTGCACAAGTACCAGGAATTCGGGCCGCCCGAGGCCTTCTGGGTGCTTCGGGTGGAAAAGTTCCCGCTTGTGGTCACCATGGACAGCCATGGGGGGTCCATCCACGAAAAGATCCTGGAAGATTCGCGGAAGGCCCTGGAGTCCCTGGAAATCTGAAGGAGAGAAAAGATGAGATCCTGGTTTCCCCTTTTCCTGCTTCTCCTGGGGGCCTGCGGCGTGCCCGCCAGGAGAGCAACTTTCAACCCTGAAGAATTCGCCCCTTACGCCAGGAAGGGCACGGGCGTGATCGAAGGAAGGGCTTGGCTCTGGTTGGGGAAGGACCAGATCCGGAAAGCGGCGGGACATGTCGTGATCCTCAAGCCCGTGACCACCTATACAACGGAGTGGATCGAAAGAGGCGTGAAGAAAGGGATCAACCTTGCTCCTCCCGACCCCAGGGCCAAGGCCTTCGTCCGCACCGTTCGAGCCGACAAAGAAGGACGGTTTCGTTTCGAGGGCCTGCCGCCGGGGAGCTTCTACATCACTTGTCCCATGAACTACCTTTCCTTCGATTGCACCCTGGGAATCGACATGAAAAAGGTGAAGTGGGTCTACAAGAAAGTGGACCTGGGACCCGGGGAGGTGAAAAAGGTCTTTCTCACCAACGACCCGGAGGGAGGGAACAGGTTCAGCTCGAAGTAAGGGTCGCCGGAAGGCGGAAGATTCTGCGGCGGCCTGGTGGTCGGAGGGACCTTTCCTTATGTCTGGTGAGTTCCCTTGGAGAGGCCCCCTTCCCTCGGTTAGGATGGTGCTATGAGTCCCTCCAAGAGACCGGCCGTGATTTCCGCCGTCGTCGTGGCCGCCGGCAAAGGCGAGCGCATGGGCGGCGAAGTTCCCAAGCCCTACCTCCTTCTCGGAGGCCTCCCCATCCTCTGCAGGACCTTGGTCCGCCTCCAGAACCAGATCCTTGGATTGAGGGAGATCATCGTCGTGGTCCGCCCCGAGGACAGGGACGGAGAAGCGGCCCGGTGGCAGAAGCAAATCGTTGCGGCCGGGGCGACCTGCATGGTCGACGGCGGCCCCTCCAGGATGGAGTCGGTGGAAGCGGGCCTGGCGGCGGTAACGAAGGATGCCGACCTGGTCCTGGTCCACGATGCCGTCCGGCCTTTCTTTCCTCCGGCCCGGGCCCGTGAGGCCTGCCGGGAGGCCTTGAGGGTGGGGGCCGCGATCCTGGCCGTTCCCGTGCGGGATACCCTCAAGCGGGAGGCGGCGGACCTGAGGATCGGGGAAACGGTCAACCGCACCGGGCTCTGGCAAGCCCAGACCCCCCAGGTCTTCCGCCGGGAAACCCTTGTTTCCGCCTTGAAGAGGGCCCGGGCCGTGGGACTCAAGGTCTCGGACGACGCCCAGCTCCTGGAAGAGGCGGGACTTCCGGTGGTCATGGTTCCGGGCTCGATGGCGAACTTCAAGATCACCGAGCCCGAGGACCTGGAGCTGGCCGAGGCCCTTTTCGCCATGGAGATGGAGAGGGATTGAAGGAGTTCCCTGAATACCGGGTCGGGATCGGCTCTGACCTGCACCGGTTTTCCCCTGGCAGGCCCCTCTTCCTGGGCGGGGTGGAGATTCCCGGCGAGCCCGGGCTCCTGGGCCATTCCGACGGGGACGCTTTGCTCCACGCCTTTTGCGACGCCTGCCTGGGGGCGGCGGGGAAAGAAGATATCGGCTCCCTCTTTCCGGACACCGACCCGGCATGGAAGGACCTGGACTCCAAGCGGATCGCCCGGGTGGTGAGGCGGATCCTCGAGGAAGAAGGCTGGACCCTGGTGAATCTGGACGCGGTCCTGGAGTGCGAAACTCCCAAGATCGTTCCCTGGAGGGAGCGGATCCGTGAAGGGACGGCCCAGGTCTTCGGGATCGAGCCCTCGAGAGTGCATCTCAAGGGGAAGACCGCGGAAGGCCTGGGCCCCGTGGGAAGGGGGGAAGCCCTTCGGGTCACGGCCGTGGCCCTCCTGGCCCGGTGAGTGGGGCCGGGGGACTCAGAAGGGGAATCCCAGGCTGAATTGCAAGGCCCACCGGGCCTCCCTGGGGCCCCTCCTGGGGTTCCACGCCCAGTCCAGGCGCACCGGGCCGATGGGGAGGAAATATCGGATCCCCGTCCCGATCCCGTGTTTGAGGTGGCAAGGGGTCCACTTGTCCGCGTCCCGTCCCACGTTTCCGGCATCCCAGAAAAGGGCTCCCCGAAGGGGGCCCACTAGAGGATAACGGAATTCCAGGCCGAAGATATTTCCGTATTGGCCCCCAAGGGGATTGCCTTTCTGGTCCCTGGGCCCAAGGCGGTCCTGCTTGAAACTGCGCACCGAGGATTCGCCGCCCATGAAGACCTTTTCGGAAAGGGGGAGGGGCCGGTCCCCCCAGGGGAAGACCAGGGTCGTTCCGGCCCGGGCGGCCAGGAAGCACTCGGATCCCAGGGGAAGGACCCGGGAGGCCTGAAAGCGCAACCTGGTGAAACTCACGTTTCCTCCAAGGGCCTTGGCTGCCCCCTCGATGGAGGCCTGGAGGAAGGTTCCCTTCCTCGGGAAGAGAATCTGGTCCCGGGAGTCGTAGGTCCAGGTCATCCCGGCTGCACCGATCTTGGAACGGCCCGCCTCCAGGGCGGCCAGGCCCCGGGCGTTCTTCTCGTTCTTGACCTTGTAACTGTCGAAGAACCGGATCCTGCTCTTGGAACTCAAGGGCCTGGAAAGGCTCAATTCCGTTCCGAAGACAGTGGTGGTGAAGGAGGCTCTTCTCCTGGAGGACTCCTCCGTGCGAAGAGAGAGGACCTGGTCCTCCTCCAGAAAGTCCGGATCCGCCAGGGTCTGGTCGAAGGAGAGGACCCGGGCGGAGACCTTGGTCCTTAGATCCAGGAGCTTGCCCGTGCCGAAGAGGTTCCGGTCGTTGTATCCGAGTCCGACCCGCGGGCCCTCGTAGGACCCTCCGCCGGCGAGGAACCAGATATTCTTGCTGGGCGCTTCCCGGAAGATGAATGTGAGCCAGGCCTTCCTCCCGTCCTTGGAGAGGTCCTTCCTCACCTTCACCATCTCGAAGAGGCCCGTTTTGTAGAATGCGTCCAGGCTCTCCTGGATCCTGGAGGAATCCAGGGGTTCCCCCTTGTGGATCTTCAATTTTCCGAAGATGTGGGACTTCCTGGTCCGCTGAAATCCTTCCAGCCGGATTCCTACCACACGGGCAACGGGGCCGGGGTGGACCTGGAAGGCCAGGTGAACCGCGGCCTTGGCAGGGTCCTTCTCCAGGGAAACGTCCACCCGGGCCAGGGCGTGTCCCTTTCGAAGGAGGTCCTCCAGGATGCGGGCCCGCCAGGCAGCTTCTATTCCCGGGTGGGCCCAAGTGCCCCTGAGTCTCTCAATCTCCTTCGAAAGGCCGGGGGAAAGGTCCTTCACCTCCCCCTCCAGCCGGATCTTTCCCACTTGGTATCTCTTGTTTTCCTCGATCCTGAGAACGACCCGGGCCTTGGTTCCGCCTTTTTTCCTCTCCACCAGGGGATCGAAGACCCGGACATCGAAGAAACCGGCGTCCCTGTAGAGCCTCCGGATCCGGGCGCGCCAATCCCGGAGGGCCGAGAGGGAGAAAAGGGGTTTGCCCACGCGGAAGGAGAGGAAGGTGGAGGCGGGGGG
>JALUZX010000846.1 GCA_027011425.1 Planctomycetota bacterium | reverse complement strand
CGACGTGGACAGCAACGTCCGGGTGGGACGCCCGGAGATCCGGGTCTTTCCGGACCGGGCCCTTCTGGGGGACCTGGGAATCCCCCTTTCCGCCTTCGGGATGGCCCTCAGGGGGAACCTGGAGGGGATCAAGGCAGGCGTATACAGGCGGGGGGACCGTTCCTGGGACATCCGGGTCAAGCTCGAGGAGGAAGAGGGACGGGACCAGGTGGGCGCCTTCGCCTTCCCGGGGATCCAGGGAATGCCGGTCCGGGCCGCGGCTTTCTCCCGGGAAAGGATCCGGGAGGCGAGGATCCAGGTGCTTCGGGCCGAGAAGAGGCGGGTGGGCAAGGTCTTCGCCAACCTGGAAGGGGGGAAGGCCCTGGGCGAGGCGGCGGACCAGCTTCTCGCCCGGATCGAGAAGCACGGGGGCATGCCGCCGGGTTACAAGGTCCGCTTCCTGGGGATGCACGAGAAGATGGAGGAAGCCTCGGCGGACTTCGAGGAGGCGGGTCTCGTGGCGGTGGCCCTGACCTTTCTCCTTCTTTGCGCCATCCTTGAATCCTGGCTCCTTCCCTTCCTGGTCCTCATGACCGTGCCGCTGGCGGTGGTGGGGATGATCTGGGGGCTTCTCATCGCCAAGGTCAACATGAACATCTTCGTCATGCTGGCGGGAGTGATGCTGGTGGGCCTGGTGGTGAACAACGCCATCCTCATGATCGACCGGGCGAAACAGCTCATCCGGGAGGGAGCGGCCCCCAGGGACGCCATGGCGAGGGGGGCGGTGGACCGCTTCCGGCCCATCGTCATGACTTCCCTGGCCGCGGCCCTTGGGATGCTCCCCATGGCCCTGGGCAAGGGGCTGGGATCGGAATTCCGCGCGGGAATGGGAATCGCCTCCCTGGGGGGGTTGCTCGTCTCGGCCGTCTTCTCCCTCTACGTGATCCCCGCCGCCTGGTTTCTGACGCACCGGAAGTGAGACCTGTCCCGGAGGGCTTCACTACGTCCGCCGGGAGAAGCATCTATGGGCCGCCTGCCCTTCAATCCGGGCGGGCCTCCTTGTTCCTGCGGTAGGCGATGACCCGGGCCTTCTCCAGGGTGACCAGGCCCTCGTCGATCAGGTGGTCCAGGTCCTCCAGGAAGGCCTCGATCTTCTCCTTCCTGTCCACGATCTCCACCACCACGGGCAGGTCCTCGGAGAGGCGGAGGATCCTGGATGTGTGGATCCGGCTGTTGGCCCCGAACCCCAGGAATCCCCGGAGGACCGTGGCTCCCGCCATTCCCTTGGCCCGGGCCTCTTCCACGAGAACCTCGTAGAGGGGTCTTCCCCCGGCCTTGTCGCTCTCGCCGATGAAGATCCGAAGGAGGTATGCCTTTTCGGGTAATTCCACGATCCGCCTCCTTTAGAGGAGCCGGGCCAGGGCGGCTCCTCCGAAGAGGGCGGCCAGGCCCAGGACGTTCTGCAAGACCAGGTTCATGGCAGCGTAGCTCCATTCCGAGGCCCGGGCCAGCTCCCCCGTCTCCAGGATGAAGGCCGAAAAGGTGGTGAAGGCGCCCATGAACCCCACCAGGATGATCAGCCTGGCCCGGCCCTGGAGGGGAAGGTGGGTCTCGAAAAGGGCCCAGAATAGACCCGCAAGGAAGCAGCCCGCCAGGTTCACCGCCAGGGTTCCCCAGGGGAAGGCGACCCCGCCGATCTGCTGGGCCAGGCCCGCCAGTCCATACCTGGCCAGGGTCCCGAGAGCCCCGGCCAGGGCCAGCAAGAGAATTTTGAGAAGCATGGGTGGAGTCCTCCTCGTCTACCGGGCCAGGAACAGGAGTCATCAGCCCGGCAGGGCGTTCCGGAGGAAAGAGGCGCGGCGCCCCTTTCCTCCGAGGGGGACTCCATCCCCGGGGGCGGGGGATTGGACCAGGAAGAAATAGGCTTGTCAAAACCCTCCGACCGGGAAGGTGAGGGGTATCTGAAGCACGGCCCTTGGCTTTGGAATTCGACCCTCCCGCTGGACGGAGGGGTGAGGGAATCTCCCCACGGGGCCAAAGAAAAAGGTATAATTCTCGTTCTTCCCCTCCCTCTCTCCCGGAGGGGGGAATTCGAATCCTTTCCTTCCCGGAGGTTGTCTCATGTTGGCACGGTTCGGCGCGCTCTGCGCCCTGGGATTCCTTGTCTCCTTTTCCTCCCCTTCCCTCTCCGCCCAAGGCTCGCCTCCGGAACCGGCCCACCACCTGGTCCGGGTCTTCGTCCGGGACGCCCGCGACCTGGAACGGGCCCTGGCCCTGGACCTTGACCTGGTGACGGAGAAGGCCGTGGAGCTTCCCGCCCGGGCCCTGGAGGTCGTGGCGACAGACGCCGACCTGGACCGAATCCGGAAAGCCGGTTTTCCATTCGAGATCGAGATCCGCAACATGGAGGACTTCTACGCCTCCCGCCTCGCCGTCGCGGCGCCCATGGGCCCGAATCCCCCCTTCGGAAAGGGTTCCATGGGGGGGTATCACACCTACGCCGAGGTGGTGAAGATCATGGACGATCTCCACAAGGCCTTTCCCTCCATCGTCTCGGCGAAGTGGAGCATAGGGAAGAGCGTCCAGGGAAGGGACCTCTGGGTCCAGAAGATCTCGGACAACGTGAATATCGACGAGAACGAACCGGAGGTCTACTACGACGCCCTGATCCACGCCCGGGAACCCATGTCCATGGAGTGCACCCTGGCGTTGATGTTCTGGCTTGCCGAAAACTACCGCAAGGATCCGCTCGCCCGCTACCTTGTAAACGAAAGGGAGATGTTCTTCCTTCCCGTGGTGAACCCGGACGGCTACGAATACAACCGCTCCATCCGCCCCGGCGGCGGCGGGATGTGGCGGAAGAACAGGCGGAACAACGGCGGGGGAATCTACGGGGTGGACCTGAACAGGAACTTCCCCTACAAGTGGGGCGGTCCCGGATCCTCTTCCAACCCTTCCTCTGCGATCTACCGCGGCCCTTCGCCCGTTTCGGAGCCGGAGATCAAGTCCGTCCTGGCCTTCCTCGCCCGAAGGAAGTTCGTCGTAGGGTTCAATTCCCACTCCTACTCCAACCTCCTGCTCCGTCCCTGGGGCTGGACCAGGGGGGACCCGGCGAACGCGGCCCGGTATGACATGATCTCCAGGCTGGCCACCAAAGAAAACCACTTCCCCTACGGGGCCTGCGGGAAGATCCTCTACGTTGCTTCCGGCGGGGCCTTCGATACGTTCCACCAGAAATATAGGATGTACGGTTTCACCCCGGAGATCGGCTCCAGGCGCGACGGCTTCTGGCCCGCCACCAGGCGGATCCTTCCCTTGATCGACCAGAACATGTGGATGTTCCAGGCCATGGCGCTTGTGGCCGGGCCCGCCGTGAGCGCTGAGATCACCGCCGTGAAAGAGGTGGGGGGAAACCAGAACGGCTCCTTCGAGCCCGGGGAGACCGTGGGCATCGAGGTCACCGCCGCCAACGCCGGGAGCCGGGCCAGCGCCGTCCGGGTCAAGGCCACCCTGGCTTCCTTGAAACCGGGCGGTTCGATCCTCAACTCCTCCTTCGATTTCGGGAAAGTTCCGGCCTTCACCTCCAGGTCGAACAAGAACGGCCTGCTCACTTTCAAACTGCCCGCCGGCGCCCGGGGGGTCTATACGGGGGTAGTGAACGTGACGGGCGTCTTCTCCGGAGGCAGGATCCCCTTTCGGGTCGCCGTTGGGACCTACCGGCTTCTCGCCAAAGACGACGCGGAGAAGGACCTGGGCTGGACCATGGGAGCGCCGGGGGACACCGCCAGGACGGGACGCTGGAACCGCATGGCTCCCCAGCGGACCACCTACGGGGGGAAGGTCTTCCAGCCGGGTTCGGACACGACCCCCGCGCCGGGGGTGAAATGCTTCGTCACCGACGGGCGGGCCGGGTTCTCCGTTGGGACCTACGATGTGGACGGTGGCTTCACCACCCTGGTCTCACCCGTAATGGACCTCTCCCACGCGGCCATGCTCCGGTTCAAGTACAACAGGTGGGTCATGGACAGCGCCGCCTCGGACGTCTTCCGCGTGGCCCTTTCTACGAACGGGGGTTCTTCCTGGAATTCCCTTGAAGTTGTGAAGCGCTGGCAGTCCAGGTGGGTCCCCGCGGTAGTGGAACTCCCGGCCGGGGTGAACCCCTCGAGATCCATGAGACTCCGGTTCCGGGCGGAGGACGCCGACCCCCAGTCCCTCTCGGAGGCCGCCGTGGACGACCTGGAGATCTGGGGCGTGGTCCAGGGGCCCTCGCTTGTGGTCCTGGGCTCGGGGGAGAGAGGTCGCTACATCAGAATTTGCCGGGCCGCGGAAAAGGGGAAGACAGGCGTTCTCCTGGCTTCTCCCGCCAAGGGCAGTCTCTCCCTCCCGGGGTTCCAGGGAACCCTG
This sequence comes from Planctomycetota bacterium, assembly GCA_027011425.1. Taxonomy (GTDB): domain Bacteria; phylum Planctomycetota; class UBA1135; order UBA1135; family JALUZX01; genus JALUZX01. The sequence goes on along the minus strand of JALUZX010000846.1, from coordinate 555 downwards.
GGGCTCGACCCGGGCCAGCTCGTCCTGGTCCATTCGGGGGCATTCGGTTCCTCGGGCTACCTCTCCCTGGACCTTTTCGTTCCCGCCGACCCGTCCCTCTCGGGGGCCAAGGTCTACTTCCAGGACGCCGTCTTCTCCGTCTCCGGGGGGAAGGTCTCGGGGGCCTTCTCAAACCTTCAAAAAATCATCGTCAGATAATGTAAAACGGTATGAGGTCTGCCTGCCCCCTCAGGGCCTCCAGGGTGTTCTCTTGCTTGTTCCTGAGGAGGAAAAGATGAAATCCCATGCAACTCTGTTCCTGAAATTGAGCGTTCCCTCCCTCGGCCTGGGTTCGCTTCTCCTTCTTTCCACTTGTTCGGTTCAGTTGTTGAGCTTCACCGGGCCTTCCGAGGTGGGGCCGGGCCAGGTCTTCCAGGTCCAGGTCCGGGGCTCTGTGGGAAAGGGAACGGGAGGGACCTCCAGCAACCGGGTGGGTTGCGTCCTCCAGGTTCCCCAGGGCGTGAGCCTGGTCCGGTGGGGGCTCTCCGATTCGAAGAACTACCTGAATCAAAAATT
>JALUZX010000845.1 GCA_027011425.1 Planctomycetota bacterium | reverse complement strand
TCTCCTCCGGTGTCAAGCGGCCGACCTTCTTCCTTGCACCTTTTCGACACACCGGGAGGATCCCTTGAGCCTGCCCGGCCAGGATCTTCCCATGGGAAGGGGACTTTATGGTTACGTTCTCAGCTGTCAGCCGGGAAAGGCGGGCAAAGGCCAGGCTGGGGCCCGCCCCGCCCACGTCCTGGGGGCGGACCGGGCCGGTTTGGGTCCTTACCCTTGCGCACCACTTGAAAAGGGCACACTCTCTCCTCCCATCCCCCTTCAAAGCCCAGGTCTTATTCCTCGTCGCCCTTGGGCCAGTATCCGGGTTTCCGGTTCCTTGCCTCCCAGAGGTATTTTCTCATGCCCTTGTCGCTGTCCATGAGGTAGCGGAAGAACTCGTCCTGAAGAAGCTTCCAATCCCGGTCGGACTTGATTCCGAAAATCTTCTCGAACTTCTGGGGACTGGAGACCCCCTCGATCTCAGCCTTGAGGAACTGCTCGAACTTGTCCTTGTAATACCCCTTCTTTCCGGCCTTCTCGTAGTGGTTGAGAAAGTGGATGAAGGCCCAGCCCTCGGCGTAGACCATGCTCACGATGAAAGGATTCCTGTTGCGGCCCCACATGTATTGGCGGAACTTGGGATATCCCAGGTAGATCAAGTCCTTCAAGGGCATGATGCCCGGCGGAACCTGCTTGGTCTGGAGATACCGGGCCGCAGCCGGGGCGATGACCTCGTAACGGCGCTCCAGGAATTTCCCGTTCTTGTACTCGTGGAGACCCGTCTCGGGATTGATCCGGGTGTAGTACCCCGCGAAGAATTCGGCGATCCCTTCCTGGAGCCAGGGGGAATTCCCGATCTGGGGCCCCGGGGCCTGCTTGTTGTAATGCATGAGCTGGTGGGTCCCCTCGTGAAACATGATGGAAGTCAAGTCCATGGGTTTCCTTCCCCGCTGCATGTCGTCCTTGGCCCAGAGATACATCCGACCCCGCTCGCCGCTGAAGAATCCGCCGATTCCCAGGGGCGAAGGGTAGGACTTGGAGTGCTTCTTCTGGAATTCCGCGTAGGAGGACTTGCTCTTGAAGACGAAGACCCCGACAGGCCTCTTGGGGACCTTCAAGTCCAGGAGCTTGCCATACTTCTTGTAGAAGTTGGTCACCAGCGCGGAGAGGACCTGCCCCTCCTCCTTGGCGATCCCTTTCGTCGTGGGACTCAAAGACTCCTCTACCGCCAGGAGGTAGGGTTTCTTCACGTATTCGTCGTCGAAGAACCAGTGCCACTTCTTGTCGGGGATCTCTCGGGTCATCTCCCGGGCCAGGCGCTTGCAGGCCCGGGCGAAGCGGTTCCGCTTCCACTTGTCCGCCTCGGCCTTGGCCTTTGCCGCCTTGGCCTTCAAGTCTTCGAGCCTGTGCCGGTAGAGCCGTTTTTCCGTGGGTGTGGTGAGCCACTTGCCCCGGAACTCCTTGAGAGGGCTGTCCTCCGGGACCTTCTCATGCCCCAGGGCCAGGTGGGCCTGGTCGTCCTGGGGATTCCGCCGGAGAATCTCCTCCCAACACTTCTTTTTCAGCCCCTCCGCACCGGGCCCGTAAGCGGCCTCCCCGATCTCACGCAGGAGACCCAAGGCGGAAGATCCACCCTTCCCCCCGCCCAGGGGAGTCTGCCTGAGGGCCTGGTAGGCATTTTCCAGGAGAGCCGGTCCATCCAGGGGCATCCAGGAGGAAGCCCCCTTGTCGCCTTTGACCTCTTTGAGAAGAGCCAGGAAGACCTGGGCCCTCTTCAAGGGATCCTGGATGGCGCCGGCCAGGTCCAAGGCCTTCCGGCCCCAGCGTTTCCCTTCCGCGGCGCCCCAAGGCCCTTGAGAGACCTTCCTGGCTGTCCGGGCAAGGAAGAGGACGCTCTCCGGGGAGGCCCCCAGGGAAGTCCCGGCCTTCCAGGCCAGGACATAGGCTTTCCGGGCGTCCTCCCGGGCCGTTCCCCAATCCCCCTTGGAGGCCCGCCCGGCCAGGTCCAGGTAGGCCTCCACCCGGGCCTGGGGGGTAGAAGCCTTGGCGGCCTTTTCCATGCCTTGGGTGAACCAGGCCGGCGCTCCCCCGCCGAGGAAGACCACCCGAACCAGGACCAGGGCCACAACCAGGGCGCCCCCCAGCCCAAGGACTAGGAACTTGTTTCCCTTCTTCCCGCCCTTTGCCGGGGCCTGTTTCCGCCGGCCCCGCCTGCGGCTCCCTTCCCGCCTTCTCCCTCCGGCGGCCCGCCTCGCCCGGGGGGAAGGTTGCCTCTTCTCGACTTGAGAAGAGGGGGTGCTCTCCCGGGAAAGATCCTTCACAACGAAGGCCTCCCCGCACTTCGGGCACTTCACCCTCTTTCCAAGAGCCTCATCCTTGACATGGAACCCGGCGCCGCAGTGAGAGCACCGGGTGGCGATCTTTTCACCCATGAGTCACTTTCCTGGCTGTTCCTCGGCCCTGCCTTCGTCCCTCCTCCCGGTCTCTTTGATACGTCCCTGGGCCTCTCCTTCGATGGAGTTCCACCATGTTAGGAAAGAAAGGCCACCCCGTCACGGGGAAGAGGGGGTCAGATGATTCCTTTTGCCTTGAGCCAGCGGATCACCCGCCCGATGAAGATGAACCGGTAGAAGGAGTGACGGACCCGAAAACGGACCAGCGTCGTGTAGAGGGCATTGAGAAGCCTGAGGAAGGGATTCGCCCCATACCAGGAGGCCACGGTCTTCCCGTCGATGAAAAAGGAAAAATAGGACGCCAGCTCGAGGAAATCCCTTTCCTTGGGCCCGAACCACATGGCCTGGGTCCGGTTCCAATGGGTGCTCCCCCACTCCTCCAGGGAGGTGGGGGCCTGGAGGCCCCGTCTCACGGCTTCGTCCCAAAGGGCCGTTCCCGGATAGGGCGTGTAGAGCTGGAGATTGCTGGTCCGGGCCTCGGGATAGATCTCCACGACCTCCAGCATGAGCCGGAGCGTCTTGTATACGTCATCCATGGTTTCTCCGGGAAACCCGGCCATGAAAGACATCTGGGGGATGATGTCGTGGGCCTTGAGCTTCTTCACCGCCTTGCGGACGTCGTCGGCGGTGATGTTCTTCCGGATCATCTCCAGGACCCGGTCCGAACCGGATTCCACGCCCACATACAGGGTTTGGATTCCCGCCTTCCGGACCAGGGCGAGGAAGTCGTCGGAAAAACCGTTGATATAATCGACCCTGCAATCGGCCCTGAAGGTCATCTTGATTTCACGGCGGAGAATCTCCTCGCACACGCGTGTGACCCATTTCCGGTTTCCGAAAAACAGGTCGTCCTGAATGTTGATGGCGTTCAGGTCGTATCCGTCCCGGAGTTCCTGGATCAGGTCCACCACCTTTTCCGGCGAATAGGAGCGCCAGCGATTGTTCACGTTTGGATTCTGCTGGTAGCAGTAGGCGCACCGGTGGGGACAACCCCGGCTGGCCATGATGATCATGTCCCTCTCCCCCAGGATCTTTGTAGTGATATACCGGGGCATGTCCAGGAGCTGGTAGGGAAGAGGGGGAAGGGAGTCCAGGTCCACGGCGGGCCCCTGGGGATTGAGAACAGGCTCGCCACCCGGCCTCTTGAATCCCAGGCCCGGGATCTCTTCCACGGATTTTCCCTCGACCCGGCGGAGGACGAATTCCAGGAAACTTTCCTCCCCCTCTCCTACGACCACGAAATCCACCAGGGGATGGCCAAGGGTCTGCCGGCCCAGGATCGTGGGATGCACCCCTCCCCAGACGATGGGCACCTGGGGAGCCCTTTCCCGGACCAGGCGGCTCGCCTCCAGGCCGTGGGTGATCTGAAGGCCCGTCATGGCCGAAACGCCGAAGGCCGCCAGGTCCTTCCCGTCTCCCAGGGCTTCCAGGAGAGCCGGGGGGGTCTCCTTCAAAAGTCGCTCGTCCAGGATCCTCACTTCCACGCCGGCCGCCACCAGGGGGGCCGCCACGTAGAGGACAGATAGGGGAAGGGAGGCGGTGACACCCACCGTGTCCCAACCCGTCCTGGGATAGAAAAGAATGACTCTAGGCGCCATCTGGACTCCTGGTTCCGTCTCTCCCCCAATTCCTCATCGGTCCGCGAAGCCGCGCGAGGCAAGCCAGGGCCCCCAGGAAAAGCCCGAAAGGAAAGAGAAAGACCCACCATGCCCCGAACCGGTGGAAGAGATCGACATACCACAAGTGTCTGAATCCCATGAGCTGTGGGCTCCTGGGGGGAAGGGCCAGGTCCGAGTCCAAGCCGAACCATTTCCGCGCCAGGCCGGGCGTGCCTCCCGGCATGAGTTCACCCTCCAGGTTGGAGAAGAAGTAGAGCCACTGGCCCGGGAGAGGAGAGTAGCGTGGTTCCAGAAAGACCATGTTGTAGACCTGGTTCGCCAAAGCCGGGTTCTTTTCCACTTCTTTCCTGTACTCCACACGGCGGGCCGCCGCAAAGGAAGCGGCATACCATCCCTGGATGGGGCTCAAGACCCCGCCCAGGGAAAACAGGAAGCCGGCAAGAAGGGCGCCCCGGAAGAAAAGCCGGAGAAGCCTCTTCCTGCGGGAAAGCTCCTTGTAGAGAAAACCACCGAGGAGAACCAGGGGACCCAGGGAGGGAAGGAGATACCGGGGGCCCCAACACCAGCTTCCGTGCCACCCTGCGGCGAAGGATGTGGGAAGGAGGAGGACCAGGAAGAGCCCGGAAAAGAGAAGGCTCTCTCCCAGGGGAGGCCGGGAGGGATTCCTGAAGAGGCCTCCCAGGGTGAGGGCCGGGGGGTTGAAGAGAAAAAATCCCTTGCCCGGTGAAAGGAGAAGGCCCAGAAACCCGGCGAGGAAGGGATATTTCCAGAAGGCGCCCCTGGCTTGTTCGCTGTATCCGCTCTCCAGGGGATTCCCGAAACGAACCTGGTTGTATGCCATGACCCCCAGGCCCACGAGGATAAGGGGCCCCAGGAAGGCCAAGAGCGAGGAAAGGGCCCTCTCCCTT
>JALUZX010000844.1 GCA_027011425.1 Planctomycetota bacterium | reverse complement strand
CGCCTCGTCCCCCTGCGCGGGCCCTGCCCGTCCGGCCGCTCCTCCTTCCCCGGGAGGGCTTCTCCCCGGCCCCTTCCTCGGAGGCATCCTCTCCGCCCTCTTCCGCGGCGGCCGCCTTGGCCCGGCGGGACCCCCGGGTCCCGGTCCTGGTCCTTCCGGCCGCCCGGGCCCGGCCCCTTCGGGGCCGTTCCTTCTTTTCGGGCTTCTCTTCCGCAGCGACGGGCGCCTTGGGGGCCTCTTCCGCGGCGGCGGGCGCGGCGGCAGCCTCGGCCTGCTCCTCCCCCGGGGGGGGAATCTCGATGACGGTTCCGCATTTCTTGCAGGCCGCCTTCCTTCCCTTGAAGGTTTCAGGGATGCGGTATTTGGCTCCGCAAGAGGGGCAAGTCACGATTCTCTGGCTCATTTCCAATTACACTCCTCGGGGCCTCCGTTCGGGCCCGTCTTCAACGGTTTCGTCCCGGGGGCGCGTTTTCCGCCCGGTAACCAGGGTGCTTCATGCAATCATCTGGGCTGGGTCTCTCAGAAGCCGCTCTCATCTTTTTCCCGCTCTTTCTTCAGGAGGTCCCAATAGGCCTTGTCGTTGTGCTGGAACCACCAAACGTAGTATTGACCGAGGGCGGTTTCCCTCTCCTGGGCCGCCGTGTTGCCTTTCTCGTCTGGCCGCATCGATGGGTTGAACCCGAAGTCGCAGCGGGTCATGGGCACCAGGCAGGACTTGATGATCCGCATGATGGTGGTCCGGTTGTCGTAGGAATCGGGGTTGGGCCCGTGGACGATCTGGTAGAAGAGGTTGAGGATCCTGGGCATGGCGGGCCGGCCGATTTCCACGAGCCTTTCGCAGGCCTTGTTCGCCGCCCTGGCGTTTGCGTTGGGATCGGCGGCGACCTCCAGGAGGTGGTCGATCTCCTTGCGGAGTTCGGGAGGGGTGTCGGGAAGGTGGTCCAGGGGAACGGGCTTGACTACAAGGACTTTTTCCTTCTTCCCCTCCCGGTTGATGGTCACCTCCTTGATCTCGTCGGGGTTCACCCCTTTGGGGAGACGGAGTTTGGCCCGGGACTTCTTCTTTTTCACCCTGGCCTTGGGCTTCTTTTCCAGGGAAAAGCCGCTGACCCTCCAGCGGGGCTTTTCGGCGGATCCCTCCCGGGTGAGGGAAAACTTGTAGATCCATACGTCCCTGGGGTTCCCTCCCTTTTTTTTGAAGGAAGCCGAACCCTTGAGATAGATGGATGTGAGTGGGTCTCCCTGGTCCAGGGAGAAGGTCCCGTCCAGGTATTCCTTGTCTCTCAAGGGCTTGCCCAGGTCGCCCTGGGTGAGGTCCTTGAAGATGCGGTTCTTCCAGGTCACCCGGTCGATCGGGTCCATGGTCGACCAGGAGACGGGCTTTCCCCTGCGGTCCTTGGGTTTCTCCCCCTCAGGGTAGGTGCGGTAGAAGCCGGCCGGGTCCGTCAGGAGGTCCAGTTGCACTTGGTCTCCGCTCTTGAGGGCGTTGAGCCAGCGGAGCACCGTCTCTGTGAGGCGGACCATGGCCTCTTCCCGGGCCTGGGCGGCCTTGTCCACGCCCTGGGGGGAGGACTGGGCCTCCCGGGCAGGGGCGGGAGGCTTCTTTTCGGAGACCATGTTGGAGATGACCACGGCCCCGACCACGATGAGAACCAGGGCGATGAGGACTGAGAGGGCGCCCGCCCAGGGGACGGCCGTGCCCCGGGACTTGCGCTGCCTCTTCCTGAGAAGGTTCTGGGGAACGAAGACCCGGCCGCACCGGCGGCACTGGACTCGTTTTTCCAGCATGTTCTCAGCCACTTTGTATTCCGCCCCGCAATTGGGGCAGTGAACCTCCACGGCAGGGATGTTCCTCTTCCTCCCCCCGCCTCTTCCCCCAGGCGACCGGGCGGAACGGGAGGTCGAAGCCCTCGATGAAGATGGTCTGCGGGCCATGGCGGCTCCTCTTGGGTTTCCGGGGGCTGGAGCGATCCTGCATGTTCCGGAACATTTGAGACTAGAGCGGGGCCCTGCGGGAGTCAACGCCTGGAAAAGGGGGGTTCGCCAGGGAGGAGTCACCTCCGTAGGATGACGGAGAGAGGGGAACCTGGCCGGAGGGAGCCGGAGGAACGCTTGCCGTGGCGGAGAGAGCGGAGTTCAAGCTGCGGGCCGATTTCGAGCCTGCCGGGGACCAGCCCGGAGCCATCGACGCCCTGGAGGAGAGGCTCCTGGCGGGGGAGCCGGTGAGCGTGCTTCTCGGGGTCACGGGCTCGGGCAAGACCTTCACCATGAGCCACGTGATCGCCCGGCTGGGGAGGCCCGCCCTGGTCCTGGCTCCCAACAAGACCCTGGCGGCCCAGCTCTACATGGAGTTCCGGTCCTTCTTTCCCGGGAACGCCGTGGGCTTCTTCGTCTCCTACTACGACTACTACCAGCCCGAGGCCTACATCCCCTCGACGGACACCTATATCGCCAAGGACGCCTCCATCAACGAGGCCATCGACCGGCTCCGGAACGAGGCCACCATGGCCCTGCTCACCCGCCGGGACGTGATCATCGTGGCCTCGGTGAGCTGCATCTACGGGCTGGGTTCCCCCCAAGCCTACGCCGACCTTTCGGTCCGCCTGGAGAAGGGGATGGAGATCGACCGGGACCGGATCCTCCATGGACTCACCAGGATCCAGTATCGCCGCAACAACCTGGACTTCCGCAGAGGCGCCTTCCGGGTCCGGGGGGACGTTATCGAGATCTTTCCGGCCTACGCGGAGGACCGGGTTCTTCGGGTGGAGATGTTCGGCGACCAGGTGGAGTCGATCTTCGAAGTGGACCCCCTGCGCGGGGAGGTCCTGGCCGAGCTCCAGGAGGTCAGGGTCTTTCCCACCACCCATTACGTGACTCCCGAGGAAAGGATGGCCCGGGCCCTGGTGACCATCGAGGAAGAGCTGGAGGAGCGGCTCGCCGAATTACGCTCCCAGGACAAGCTCCTGGAGGCCCAGAGGCTCGAGCAGAGGACCCGCTACGACCTGGAACTCCTCCGTGAGACCGGGGTCTGCCAGGGGATCGAGAACTATTCCCGCCACCTGGACGGGCGGGCGCCGGGGGAACCGCCGGCCACGCTCCTCGATTATTTTCCCCCGGATTTCCTCGTCTTCGTCGACGAGAGCCACGTGACCATTCCCCAGCTCGGGGGGATGTACGAGGGGGACATGTCCCGCAAGGAGACCCTGGTGCGCCACGGGTTCCGCCTTCCCTCGGCCAAGGACAACCGCCCCCTGAACTTCCGGGAATTCGTCGAGCGGGCGCCCAGGATGGTCTGCGTCTCCGCTACCCCCGGTCCGTGGGAGCTGGAGCAGACGGGAGGGAAGGTGGTGGAGCAGGTGATCCGGCCCACGGGCCTGGTGGACCCCCGGGTGGAGGTCCGCCCCTGCAAGGGCCAGGTGGACGATCTCCTCCACGAGGTGCGTCTCCAGGCGCGGAAGGGACGGCGGAGCCTGGTCACCACTCTCACCAAGCGGATGGCCGAGGAACTCTCGGAATACTTCCTGGAACTGGGCGTGAAGGCGAAATACCTGCATTCGGACATCGACACCATCGAGCGGAGCAATCTCATCCGGGACCTCCGGACGGGGGTCTTCGACTGCCTGGTAGGGGTGAACCTCTTGAGGGAGGGCCTGGACCTGCCCGAGGTGGGCCTTGTGGCGGTCCTGGACGCGGACAAGGAGGGATTCCTCCGGTCCGAAACATCTCTCATCCAGGTGGCGGGGAGGGCAGCCAGGAACGTGGAAGGGAAGGTGATCTTCTACGCCGACAAGACCACGGGCTCCATGGAGAGGGCCCTGGCGGAGATGCGCCGCCGCCGGGAGAAGCAGGAGAGATACAACCTGCTCCACGGGATCACCCCCCGGTCGGTGGTCAAGGAGGTGCGCCAGGGGCTTTCCCAGGTTCTTGGTGGCGAAGAAGGGAGGAAGGGGAGGAAGGGGAAGGGCGCCCGGCAGGCGGCGGAGCCCGCGGGAGGGTTCCGGAACCGGCGGGAGTTGGTGGAGACGATCACCAGGCTCAGGGAGGAGATGCTCCAGGCGGCCCGCCGGCTCGACTACGAGGAGGCCGCCAGGCTCCGGGACCGGGTGCTGGCCTTGGAGGAAGTGGACCTGGAGCTTTCCGGATGACCGTCAGAGATCTCCAGGAGAAGATTTCGCGCCTGCCCTCCGAGCCGGGGGTCTACCTCTTCAAGGACGGCTCGGGAAAGGTTCTCTACGTGGGGAAGGCCGCCAGGCTCCGGGACCGGGTGCGATCCTACCTGCGGCCCGGAGGGGACGGGCGTTTTCTCATTCCCTTCCTGGAGGAACGGGCCCGGGACCTGGAGTTCCTCGTGACCCGCACCCCCGGCGAGGCCCTCCTCCTGGAGGATTCGCTGATCAAGAAGTTCAAACCGCCCTTCAACATCGATTTCAAAGACGACAAGAACTACCTCCTCATCAGGATCGACCCTTCCCGGGAATGGCCCGGGCTGGCGGCGGTGCGCAAGCGGAAAAAGGACGGGGCCCTCTACTTCGGGCCCTTTCCCTCGGCCTATTCCACCAGAAGGACCCTGTCGGCCCTGAAGCGGGTGCTCCAGCTCAGGGACTGCAAGGAGAGCGAGTTCCGCAACCGGACCCGCCCCTGCCTGAAATACGAGATGGGAATGTGTTGCGCCCCCTGCGTGGGACTGGTGGACAGGGAGGAATACGCCCGGCGGGTGGAGCGGGCCGTGCGGGTCCTCAAGGGGGAAGGCCTCCGGGTGGCCCGGGCCTTGCGAAGGGAGATGGAGGATGCTGCGGAGCGCCTGGAATTCGAGAAGGCCCAGGTCCTTAAGGAGAGGGCCGAGGCCCTGGAACGCATTTGCGGGGCCGGCGCGGTCACCCGGGGCACGGGAGAGACCAGGGACGCCTTCGGTTTCTTCCGGGCGGGGAAGGAGGTGGAGATCTCCCTTCTTTCCTTCCGCGAAGGG
>JALUZX010000843.1 GCA_027011425.1 Planctomycetota bacterium | reverse complement strand
AGGAAAGGAGCAGGTAGACTTTTCCGCCTGTTTCCCCTGGAGCGAGGAGGTGCTGGACCATGGTTTCCAACCAAAGCAAAGAGATGTTCCGCCTTGAGGGCAAGGTCGCGGCCGCCACGGGGGGCGGCGGGGTGCTGGTGGGAGCGCTCTGCGAGGGCCTGGCCCGGGCCGGGGCCAAGGTGGCCGTCCTGGACATCGCCGCGGACGCGGCGAAGGAGAGGGCCCAGGCGATTCGCGCGAAGGGCGGCACGGCCCTGGCTGTGGAGGCGGACGTCCTGGAGAGGGCGAGCCTGGAGGAGGCGGCCGCCCGGATCGAAGCGGAGCTCGGGCCCGCGGACTGCCTGATCAACGGCGCCGGCGGGAACCATCCCCGGGCTACCACCTCGGCCGAGCTTCCCTTCTTCGACCTCCCCTCCGAGGCGGTGGAGAAGGTCTTGGGCCTCAACTTCGCCGGGACCTTCTACGCGAGCCAGGTCTTCGGGAAGGCGATGGCCCAGCGGAAGGAAGGAGTGATCCTGAACATCTCCTCCATGGCCGCCCTCCGGGCCCTGACCCGGGTCCCGGTCTACTCGGCCGCCAAGGGGGCGGTGAGCAACTTCACCCAGTGGCTCGCCGTCCACATGGCCCGGGAATACTCCCCCCGGATCCGGGTCAACGCCCTGGCGCCGGGGTTTTTCGCCACTAGGCAGAACAAGTTCCTCCTCTACGACGAGAAGACGGGCGATCTCACTCCCCGGGGAAGGACCATCCTGGACCACACACCCATGGGCCGGTTCGGCGAGCCCGGCGATCTTTTGGGGGCCGCCCTCTGGCTGCTTTCCCCGGCCTCCTCCTTCGTCACGGGCGTCGTCGTCCCCGTGGACGGAGGCTTTTCCGCCTTCGGCGGGGTGTGAGACCGGGGCGCGGCCATGGAAGGAGAAAAGAGAGAACCCGGAAACGGGAAAGACTGGGACGCCGGCAGGATCCGGGCCGCCCTGGAGGAGGGGCTGGACCTGGATGCCCTGGCGGGGCGGCGCGTCCTGGTGCTTCTTCCCGATGGGACCCGGAGCGGGCCGGCGGATAAGGTCTTCCACGCCCTTTGCGATCTCCTCCGGGGGAGGGTAAGGGCCCTGGACTTTCTCGTGGCCCTGGGGACCCACAGGCCCATGGAGCGGGGGGCACTGGCGGCCCACATGGGAGTGCCCCCAGGGAGAGTGGAGGAGCCTTATCCCGGCGTGCGCCTCTTCCAGCACCGGTGGGACCGGCCGGGGACTTTCCGGCGCGCGGGGGTCCTCTCCGCCGGGGAGGTGGAGGAGTTGAGCGGCGGGAGGCTTTCGTTGGAGGTTCCCGTGGATGTGAACCGGGCCGCCCTGGAGGCGGATCACATCCTGGTGACGGGACCCGTCTTTCCCCACGAGGTGGTGGGCTTCTCGGGAGGGACCAAGTATCTCTTTCCCGGAATCGGCGGCTGGGAGTTCATCGGGTTCACCCACTGGCTTGGGGCCTTGATTACGGCCAAGGAGGTGATCGGAAGAAAGGAGACTCCCGTCCGGGAGGCCATCGACCGGGCGGCGGCCCTTTTGGGCCGGCCGCTCTGGTGCGCCGCCATGGTGGTGGAAGGGGAGGACCTGGCCGGCCTCTACGCGGGAGAGATGCGGGAGGCCTGGGAGAAGGCCGTGGAGCACTCGGCCCGGCTCAACGTGGTCCGGCTCCGGAAACCGGTGAAACGGGTTCTCTCGGTTCTGCCGCCCATGTACGACGAACTCTGGACGGGGGCCAAGGGGATGTACAAGGTGGAGCCCGTCGTGGAGAAGGGGGGGGAGGTGATCCTCTACGCCCCGGGAATCCGGGAACTCTCCTTCGTCCACGGCGAGGACATCCGCAGGATCGGATACCACGTGCGGGACTACTTCCTGGCCGGGTGGGAAGAATTCAAGGACGAGCCCTGGGGCGTCCTGGCCCACTCCACCCACTTGCGCGGGTCCGGAACCTATGAGAACGGCGTGGAGAGGCCGGACGTAAAGGTCACCCTGGCCACGGGAATCCCGGAGGAGACCTGCCGGGCCGTGGGCCTGGACTACAAGGACCCTTCCCTCATCGACCTGGAGGAGTGGAGAAAGCGCGCCGAAGAGGACGATTCCCTCCTCTTCGTCCCGAGGGCCGGAGAAAAGCTCTACCGCCTGGAGGGGGACAACAGGGTCAGGTGAGGAGCTTCTGAAAAACATTCCTCTTTCGGATTTGGTGATTTTACCAGGTCAATCCACCTTGGGCTTCCTTGTGGATCAGTGAGATGCTTTTATCCTTTTCCTGGAATCCGAAAACAGGAAAAAAAGGATCGCCCCTATTCCCATCAAGGAAATGATGATCTCATGGAAGCTTTGTCCTGCCTGGAATGAACCAAAACAGCCGCACCTTACACCGGGGTTTTTCCATGAAAAAACCCCGGCTGCGAGGAAAAAAAGAACCAGGAGGAAGGCCGCGCACCTGGAAAATCTCGTCATCAACATTAAGGCAAGGACAGCCTCGATTGCGGCAACCGTAGTCCCGAACCATTCCGGGAAAAAGCTTTTTCCCTGGAAGGGGAACAACAGCTTTACCATCGCCGCTCCGAAGATGGCCAGGATGTATGCCCATTTGAATACTTGGATTTTAGTTTTGTCTTTAGGCAAGGCCATAGGCATGGCTCACGGGATGTTGGAAAAATTATTTTCTAACGGCCAAGGCATGCAAGGTCTCGACCTTTGGCTTGTCTGGAATTCCGAAAGTGTGCTGGATTACGATCTTGCGGAAAATATCGGGAGGTTCGATCAAGATCCTGTTCGGCCCCACGGGTCCGAAGAAAACGGCGCTGGGGAGGAAGCCCCTGCAGACGAAAGGTCCGGAGAAGCCGGAGGCTTCGATTGTAACGAAAGCAAATTTAATTTGGCCGCCGTCCCTGTCCTTTATATCGAGTCGGAAAGGTACAAGGTATTCTTTCAATTTGAAGATCTTTTGGTTGAGGCGGCCCGGTTTCACTTCCAATATGGGGTTTTTTTCCCTGAGAAAGAGGTGAAACCAGTACCCCGGCAGTGTGGCCCTATACCTGCCGGAGGGGAGGCTCTTTGTCTCTTCAGGGTAACAGCCGAGGCCCCTGGGGAGGCGGTTTCCCTTGGTTTCGTGGATTGGTTCCAACCAAAAGAGAGGCTTGCTTTTTCGCTGAATCTTCTCGAATGGCAAGGGCGTTCCATCTGGGTTGACAAGGGAAATTCTCAGGCTTCCCATGCCTTTGTCCACGGGGAATTTCAAGGAGTCAAGGATTTCCGGTTTGAAAGAAGGGCCGAACCTCCGAATCGTTAAATTTTCCTGGATCCATCCCCGTTTTGCCAGGAGGAGGTGAACGGGAGCTTTTCCAAGGGTTTCCGGCGCTTCTCCATTCCATCCCTTCAAAATGGGGCTTACGACAGCATAGTCGGCGCCGCCCTTCTTTCTCAAGTGATCGGCCCAGAACATGCACTGGTGTTGCGACCAGGGGGTGCCTCCTCCGAACAGGTCCTCTGAGGTGAGAGTCATAGAGGCGTATTCAAGTTTGTCATGGATTACTTTGACCGCAACAGCATACAGGGGCGCCATTGTGATCGTGATTTCCCCGCAGGGAAGGGTTAGTGGCGGAGTGGGGGAAATGTCAACCGTGGCGTACTCCATTGAGTATACCCGCAAGGTGACCGGACCTGGAGGGAGGCCCTCGAGGCTGCAGGTACCGTCCTCTTTTGATACCCCATGGTGGATGATGGTTTCCGGCTCAGCCTTTCCTTCATAAGGGCCCGCTTGTTTTTCGGCGGACTCGAAGTCTTCCTGCCAGACCAGGCGTGAGGCCCAGGCGTGGATTCCTTTCAAGGGTCTGTTGAAGGGGTCCTTGAATTTCAAGGAAAGGACGCAGCCCTGCTTCAGGACAAGGTGGTATTCATTACCGAAGAGAGGTTTCTCTACTACGGATGGAAGAAAACCATGCTTTTCAACGAGGACCGATTCCTTCGCTGGATCTATTTCTTTGCTTTTTATGACGAACCTCCCGTTCTTGTTCGTCCTGCCCAAATAACGAGAGAGGGTCTCGATCAACCTGGAGTTGTTGGGACCGCACATCACCCTGGCTCTCCGCACCGGGTTTCCAGATGGATCCAGAACGGAAATAGAAATTTCTTCAGAATGGGGCCGTATCGGGAGTCTGGCTTGGTTTTTGTGGTGTTTACTGGATGGAGTTTGAAGTTGAGGGGCGGGTTTCAGGGTGGACCTCGTTGTCCTGGTTTGGTTTTCGGGGGAGGGGGTGGTTTCCAGCATCCCCGGTTTGAGTAAGACAAAAAGGGCCAAGGAAAACAAGGGGATCAGGAGAAAGAAACTCCAGGTTGTTTTTTTCCTTGGGAGGTACATTGTGCTCGCCAGTATGGCTGTTGGAAAGTGGGAAAGACGGTTTTTAATTGTCCGGGCAAGTGCAGGCGTCCTCAGATGTTCCAGTTGTCATTTTTGAAGGATCGACTCCGCGGCAATTCGCCGAGCAATTCTTTTTATAGCAATCAACATGCGGATAGAAGGTAGAATCCTCAGGGTAGATCAATACTTTTGCCGTACAATCCGTGTCGGGGATTACCACATGTTCATCTCCCTCTTGGTCCACCCATTTGCAACGACAATAATACCAAGTGCCTCCTGGGCCTGGTTCCGACAATCTCTGGCAAGTTCCCCCGCTCTCTCCGCATCCACCGGTGCAGGACGCGGCCCATTGCCATGTGCCGAGGCGAGTAATCAACGTTCGGCAGGTGTCCTGGGGTGAGCTTGAAGCAGAAACGACTCCTTTGATTCCTATCATTGTAAAGAACAATCCTGAAAGGCCGGTGAAGATGAGTGTAAGTAATTTACTTTTCATTTCTCAAGCTCCTTTAGGTTTCTTGGGGGTTGGTTTCAGGACAGGCTTCCCTCCCTATGTAGTGGGGGGGGGGGGGGTGTTTTTTTGTAAGGG
>JALUZX010000842.1 GCA_027011425.1 Planctomycetota bacterium | reverse complement strand
CCCCCCGAAGGCCCGGCCGATCCTTGGAAACCCTGGGAGTGGGCGGTCCTCCTCTCCAGCGCGGGAATCGTGCTCCTCTTTTCCTGTTTCCGCACCAAGGCCCCCCACTACCTTCTCCCCCTCCTGCCCTGGCTTCTCCTTCTCCTTCCCCGGGCCTTGAAGCACCTTCCTGCCGGCGAAGGAAAATGGCTCCTCTGGGCGGGCCCTCCGGCCGGGATCCTCCTGGTCCTTTTCGGCGCCGGAATCCTGGACCCCCTCCTGGCCATGGCCCGGCCCGGCCCCCTGGATGTCCTTTCCGGAGCCAAGCTCCCCGCTCTCCTGGGAGGGGGGGCCCTGGTCCTTCTCCCCTTTGCGGCCCGCCGCCTTTCTCCGGGACCCTCTCTATCCCTGCTCTTCACCCTCTTTTTCCCGGCCGCCTTCCCCCTGCTGGACCGTTTCCAGGTCCCCTACCACCTGGTGGACGAACTCCGGCGGGACCCGCCCCGAAGCCTGGTGGTGGTCCACAGCCGCTTCGGCGGGTCCCTCACCTTCCTGGCCGGCCGGGCGGGGATCTCCCCTCCCGCCCCGGAATCCTTGGAAACGAAATTCCGGGGCCGACTCCTCGGCCTGGGAGCCCCGGGCGTGGCCGCCCCGGTCCTCAAGGGATCCACGCCTTCCGAAGAGAAAATCCTCCTTCTCGAATACCTCTCCCGCCCGGGCCGGGCTGCCCTCCTCACGGCCACGTACAGGAAGAAACTCCGGCTGGACGAAACCCGCCTCCCCGTGAAGGCCCGGGCCTTCTTCAGGGGGGAGGAGATCCTGCTCCTCGAAAAGACAAGAAAGACGAAAAAGGAGTCATCCCGATGAGAGAAAGCCTTGCCGACTATTGTCTTCTCAAAACCCCCCTGCCAGGCGCCCCGGACTTCACCGACCAGGACCCCTGGCGGGTCCTGCGCATCCAGGGGGAATTCGTGGAGGGCTTCGACGCCCTCTCCAAGGTGGGGCCCTGCGCGGCCGTCTTCGGCTCGGCCCGGACGAGGCCCGAAGACCCTTACTACGCCAAGGCCTCGGAGACCGCCCGGCTGCTGGTGAAGTCGGGCCTGGGGGTGATCACCGGCGGCGGGCCGGGAATCATGGAGGCCGCGAACAAGGGCGCCCACGAGGCCGGCGGGCTCTCCATCGGCTGCAACATCGAGCTTCCCTTCGAGCAGAAACCCAATCCCTACCAGAACATCTCCCTCTCCTTCCGGTATTTCTTCGTCCGGAAGATGATGTTCGTCAAGTATTCCATCGCCTTCGTCATCTTTCCCGGCGGATTCGGCACCCTGGACGAACTCACCGAGTCCCTCACCCTGGCCCAGACGGGCAAGATCGAACACTTCCCCATCGTGCTCTTCGGGCGGAAATACTGGCAGGGCTGGCTGGATTGGGTCAAGGGCGCCCTCGCCGCGGAAGGGATGATCGCGGAAAAGGACTTGGACCTCTTCAGGGTCTTCGACGACCCGGAAAAGGCCGTCCAGTGGGTCGTGGAGACGGCCCGGAAAAAAGGCCATCTCCCGGAGGTCCGGTAAACCGGATCAGTGACGGTTACGACAAAAGTCCGGGACCTCGAAAACCCTCAAAAAATCGTGAGCTTCCCCCAGTTTGAAATGTTGTGAAGCCCCCGCCGGAACGAGGCCGGATCGGAGATCCGGACTCGCGACGTCGGGGGGCCAGTGCCGAAGCAGTCACCGGGTCTCGGTCTTGACAAGACTTTCGTCGCGTCTGCCCATCATTCCGGCCTCTCCTGGCGGACCGGGTTTTCCAGGGCGCCGATCTTCTCGATCTCCACATGGACCAGGTCCCCCGCCCGGAGAAACCTGGGGGGCTTCCGGGCCGCCCCCACGCCGGCGGGGGTCCCCGTGAGGATCACCGTCCCGGCGAGCAGGGTCATGCCCCGGGAGAGTTCCGCCACCAGTTCCGCCACGGAGAAAATCATGTCCTCCGTCCCGGCGTCCTGGACCACCTGGCCGTTCAAGGTGGTCTTGAGCCGCAGGGACCGGGGATCGGGGATCTCGTCGGCCGTAACCAGGACCGGGCCCAGGGGACAGAAGGTGTCGAAGCTCTTTCCCCGGACGAACTGGCCGCCGCTTCCCTCCCTCTGCCACCACCTGGCCGAGACGTCGTTGGCGGCGGTGTAGCCCAGGACATGGTCCAAGGCCTCCTGGAGGGACACGTCCCGCGCGTCCCGCCCGATCACCACGGCCAGCTCCCCCTCGTAGTCCACCTGGGGCCTGCCCGCGCAGATTCCCGGGATGACGATGGGGGAGCCCGGATCCAGGACCGCCGCCGGGTTCTTCATGAAGACCAGGGGCCTCTCGGGAAGGGGACGTCCCGTCTCCCCTGCGTGGGCCCGGTAGTTGAGGCCGATCCCGAAGATCGCCTTGGGAACCACCGGCGCCAGCAGCCTTCTTACGGGGAGGCGATACCCCTCCTTCCGGAAACTTCCGTAGAGGCTTCCCGCCAGGGGAACGGCCGTCCCGTCCTTGAAGTCCGTGCCCCACCTGGGCTTTCCCCGGGGGTCCAGGAACCGAATGATCTTCATGAGCCCTCCATCGGGATGGAGAGCAAAGAACGCCCAAAGGGGCGGGCTTCTTTCAACGATCGGCCCCGGAAGAAGGGGGATTGCTCAGCGGACAAGGACCCGGATCCGCACCATGTTGGACATTTCCAGGCTCGCCAGGGAGAGCCCCTTGGAGGGAAAGACCAGGGCCTGGTAGTAGGTCTGGCCGCCGATCAGGGCAGGGTCCGCGGGGATGGGTAGGGAGAACTTCATCGGGGCCCCCGTGGAAGAGAAGGGAAAGGCCAGGAGGTTGACCGGTGAAGTCTTGAGAACACACCTCCCTCCCAGGCTCATGGAGGTCATCCGGGCGGAAAAGATCATGAAGGCCGAGGCGCCGGGGGGAACCCTTTCCAGGAGCATGCCGTGGGCCTTGTTGCCCAGGTTGGCCCGGCCCGATTCGTGGAGCCACGGGAAGGGGCGGCCCGACTTGCCGCACCCGCCGTGGAGGGACTTCTCCCACCAGGTCAAAACGTTCTTGAACCAGGGGATGAACTTCCGCGTCGCCGCCTTGAGCCCCACAGGGAGGGGATGGGAATCCTTGCCCTTCCTGTAGGCCGCCCTGAGAGCGTTGGGGTAGGTGGCCGCGTTGTCGGGCTCGGCCAGGACGTCGAAGAGATCGAAGACCGCCACGTTTCTCAGGCCCGTCTGGGTCTTGTAATCCGGGAGCCACGTTTTCTGGACCCACTCGCAGAAGCGCCTGTGGAGTCCCGAAGCCTTCCGTGTCCACCCGTCGAAAGGATTGAGGGGAGGGCTCGTCACGTAGATGAAGAGCACATGGGGATAATCGTCGAAGAGGAGGGCCAGCTCATTCATCACCGCCACGTAATTGAAGAGAGTCCTCTCCTTGGAGTCAGGGTTCCCGGGCGGCATCCCTATGGAAGAGATGGCGCTGTTGGGGAAGCAGGACTTGAACATGACGATCTGGTTGTATCTTCCCTTGGTCTTGTAGTAGATGTCGGGATGGAAGTCGAAGTGGAGGACTTTGTCCATCTGGTCCCGGAACTTTCTGCGCCAATCGCAGGTGTCCGTATTCCAGCCGATGGTGTCCCCCATGGTGGCCAGGTGCATCCGGATCCGCCGGCCGCCCAGGTTGGCCGGGTTGGTGAGGCTCTTGTAGAGGTCGCCGTAGACAACCCAGTTGAATCCCACGGAATGGTGGATGAAGAGAAAGTCGTAGGAGGGAGCGGTTTGGGCGGAACAGGGTCGAGTCGAGAAAAAAACCGCCAAGGAAAGGATCCCCCCGAAGGCGAGGGGCATCCCGGAGAAGATTCGCTTTGTCATAGCCGTCCGGTCCTTTGTCCAGGGGTTTCGCCAGAGAACCAGGAAAGGAATGCAAAGATTGAGTGTAAGTACACGGAAGGCATGGATCAAGAAAGAACCCCAAACCCGGCCGGAAAAAGGAATCCCCCCTCTCCCGGACGTTCCGAATCGGTACATGGGGAGGCGGGAGATCCGGGAAGACATCAATTCTTGACTTCCACGTCCACGCTCTTGGTGGAGGTGTTCCCCCGGTCGTCGGTGGCCCTGAGAGTCACCCGGTAGATCCCGTTGGGGAAGAGGGGGCGCCCCCAGGGGTCCCTTGCCGCCGTATTCCAGGCCCCCGCCTTGTCCGGGAATCCGTGCACCGTATTGGTCACGTTGTAATAGAAGGTGTGGCAGGTGTAATTGCCGCAGGTCCTGTGGGTGTACCCGTTGTAAAAGATGGAAAGCTGGAAGATCGTGTCCACGTAGGCGTTGCGGTTGCTTCCTCCCGGGAGGGAATCGAAACGCCAAAGCGGCGTGAAAGGCACCTCGTGGCCCGCCGCGCCCCCGAGCCCCTTCACGGACCATTCCATGAGGTAGATGGTCCTCTGGTAGGGCTGGTTCGGCTCCAGGTCCTCGGCCTGGGCGATGATGTCGATCGCCCCGGAGAGCACGGGCCTGGGGCCGCCCGGGCGGTTCAAGGCGGTGTTGGAGCCGTTCTTCGCGAAGAGAACGTCCTTGATGGAGGGCTTCACCGTGTCCTTGGTCTTGAGGATGAAGTGGATGGGGTTCACGTATCTTCCGTCGGGGTCGAGGATGTTCATGTGGGTGTGGTGAAAATACATCCCGTAGGCCCTGACCGGCCAGTAGACGATGTTTCCCACCTTTGTCCCGGCGGGAACCCTTGTCCCCTTCCTGTAGGCGTCCCGGACGGTCCGGGTCACCGTGGGCTCGTCCACGTGGTGGAACTGCCAGGTGAAGCCGCGGGCGTCCCGGATCCCCACCTCGAAGTAGTAAGGTCTACGGCCATACCAATAGAGGGAAACCACCTTTCCCCCGACGGGAGCGTAGATCGTGGAGCGCGCCGGGACCCGAATGTCGATCCCGTGGTGGAAGTAGGGGCTCCCCCCGTAGTATTGATACTGGTGATGCGTATGGGCCACCGG
>JALUZX010000841.1 GCA_027011425.1 Planctomycetota bacterium | reverse complement strand
CCCCGGCCCCCCGACCGGGAAGCCCGAGTGGACCGGGACGCCTTGGAAGAAGGGCTCTCCCGGGGAGCCCGCATGGTCCTGCTCACCAACCTCCACAACCCGACAGGGGTCCTCCTGGAAGCCCGCGAGATGGAGGAGATCGCCCGGGCTTGCGCCCGGGCCGGGGCGGTGCTCGTAGTGGACGAAGTCTTCGCCGAGTTCCTCCCCCTGGAGAAAAGACCCCCAGCGGCCCATTCCCTCAACGAAGGGGCCGTCACCTTGGCCAGCTTCACCAAGGCCTTCGGCCTGGGGAGCCTCCGGGCCGGGTGGATCCTGGCCTCGCCGGAACGAGTCCGCCGCCTGGAGCAGATAAACGACATGGTCCAGGTGGCCAACCCGACCCTTCCCTTCCTGGTCCTCCAGAGGATCCTGGAGCGGGAGGAGGACATCCGCAGATGGATCGAAAAGGAGATGGCCCGCGTGTCCCAGGCCCGGGCCCGACTCGCCGGCTCGCCCCTCCTGGATTTTCCCGCCCCCGCCGGAGGGGTGACCCTCTTCGCCCGTTTCCCGGGCGTGGAGGACACGGGAGAACTCTGCCGGTTCCTGGCCGAGAAGAAGAAAGTGCACCTGGTGCCGGGCGCCTTCTTCGGCGATCCTTCCCGGGTCAGGATCGGCCTGGCCCTGCCCGGAGAGGCCTTGGACCGGGCCGTCCATGCCCTCCTGGAATCCCTCGAGGAAATAAAAAGGCCGTGACCCCTCCCGGGCTCCAATGGAAAACACCATGAAACCGCCATTGGCATTCAAATCCCTTTTCCAAAACTACTTTACGGACCGTGCCGTCGGGCACACCGCCATCTCCCTGGTTAAGTCCATAAATGGGCCTGGTTTGGAAGGAAAACTCTGGGTCCCCGCACACCCGAAGAATTATTCCTCCCCTTTCCTGGTGCCTGCCCTTCCCCTCCTGGCGGGCAACCTCCTCTTCAAAACCGGCCCCGGAACCAGGTTCGCCCTGGCATGGACCCGCAAGGCCTTCCTGGGCGCCCTCCGGGAGGGAGACCTGGCCTACCTGTGGCCCAACGTCCCTTTCCAGGTCTTTCAGGCCGCCAGGGAAAAGAGGGCCCTCGTGGCGGCCGAGGGGATCAACTGCCACCAGGCATTGGCCAAGGAGATCCTGGAGGAGGAATTCTCCCGCCTGGGGCTTCGCCCGTCTTCGACCATCACCGACGAGGACATCGAAGACGAAAAGAAGAAGCTCGCCCTCACGGACTTCCTCTTCGCGCCGAGCCCCATGGTGGCGGCCTCCTTCGCCCGGGAGGGTTTTCCCAAGGAACGTATCATCCAGGGCAGTTACGGCTGGGACCCTTCGGCCCTGGCCGGGGAGAAAAAGGCCCTGGAGCCGGAAGGCGGCCTGGACGTCCTCTTCGTGGGCAGGATCAGCGTCCGCAAGGGCGCCCACTACCTCTTTGAGGCCTGGGCCGAGGCGGGAATCGAGGGAAGGCTCATCCTGGCGGGGCGTTTCTACGACGGGCTGGAGAAGAAATACGCCGGCCTGCTCTCGCGGCCCGACGTGGTCACACTTGGGTTCACCAGCGACGTAGGATCGGTCTACCGCTCGGGCCAGGTCCTGGCCTTCCCCTCCCTGGAGGAGGGCTCCCCCCTGGTCACCTACGAGGCCATGAGCCAGGGGCTGGCCCTCCTGGTCTCTCCCATGGCCGCCGGGGGGGTGGTCCGGGACGGGAAGGAAGGCCTGGTCCTTCCCCCAGGAGACCGGGAGGCCTGGACGGCGGCCCTCCGCGACCTGGCGGCCCACCCGGAAAAGAGGGAAGCCCTGGGCAGGGCCGGCCGGGAAAGGGCCCTGGAATTCACATGGGACAAGGTGGGCGCCCGCCGGCGGGAGGCCCTCCTGGAGGCCGTCGCGGCCCTGGGCCCCAGGGGGAAGGCAAGGCCTTGAAAAGAGGAAGGGCCCGCGGGTAGACTTCCGCCTTTCCCGGAGACTTTCCCAGCCTCCGGGGAAGACCCCGGCGAAGCGCGCGGGGGGGATTAGCTCAGCTGGGAGAGCGCGACAATGGCATTGTCGAGGTCAGGGGTTCGAATCCCCTATCCTCCACCACTTCGTCGAAGGGCCCCGGAAGGGGCCCTTTTTTTTCTCCTCCCTTTTCAGGCTCACGTCCCTCGTGGAGTTCGGGGCTCCCAGGGAAGCTCCCCCATCAGGTGAAGATGATGCTCGCCCCGGCGGACTTCTCGTAGAACTCTCCCACCGTGAGGATTCCGTCCACCTGGTCGCACAGGTCCTCGCGCTTGTAGTGGAACATGTCCATGGCGGCCTTGCACCCGTAGATCTCCCCGCCCGCGTCGTGGATCATCTCCAGGAATTCCCCCACCGGGGGGATGTCCAGCTTCTCCATCTCCTTTTTCATCATCATCGTGGCGAAGGCCGACATCCCCGGGATGGCCCCGACGATCGTGGGGATTCCCATGGCCGGATTTCCCACGGTGGCCACCTTGAGCTTGTTCATCTTCTTCTTGTGGAGGGCATCGAGCCCGAAGAAGGTGAAGAAGACCATGGCCTGGATGCCCTCCATGCGGGCGCCGTTGGCCATGATGAGCCCCGGGTAGACTCCTTCCAGGGAGCCCTTGGAAATGATGATGGAAACCTTTTCGATGGCTTTTTCTCCCATGGGAAACCTCCCTGTCGATCTACGCGTCTACACGCACCCCTTCGGCTTCGGCATTCCCCCGATCCTGGCGGCCTTCTTGGCCGGCCCGCCGGGAAAGAGCTGGTAGAGTTCCTTGGTGGGGACCCCGCTCCCCTTGGTGAGCTTCCGGATGGACGGGGCGATCCCGTTCTTTTCGTATTCGCTCCTCATGTAGCGGATCACCTGAAAGTGCCGCTCCGTGAGTTCCTCGATCCCCTCCTCGCGGGCGAGTTCCCCGGCGATTTCCTCGTCCCACTGTTTGAAATCGACCATGTAGCCCTCCTCGTCGAATTCCACGCTCTTTCCCGCCAATTCCTTCGTCGCCATCTCGCCTCCTTTCTGTTTACGCTTTTTCGTCTTTTCCGCCCATGGCTTCCAAGGCTTTCAGCCACCCCGTGATGCTCCGCCGGACGGCCGGCGCGCGGATGCCCGCCAGGACGCCGAACAGGCTCCTGGGCCTTTCCTTCCGGCCCTCGTTCCAGGCGGCCAGGGCTTTCCTCATGTCCTTCAGGGCCCCGCTCCCGGCGGCTTCCTCCAGAAGAGCGGCAAGTTCGGGGAGGGCCCCGGCCAGGGTCTCCAACCTTTCCGGCGTAAACTGGGCCGCCGCCTCCTCCAGGATCCCAGCCATCCCGGCAAGAAGGACGAAGTATCCCTTCTTCTCCATCTCGTCCAGCTTCTCCAGGACGTCGCCGAAGATCTCCCTGCCCAGGGGCTTGAAGTCCTCGAAGAAGTCCACGGCCCCCTCGAGCCTCTCGAAGAGCCGGGATAGGTTTCTTACGTTTCTGAGGATCTTCTTCCCCAGGTGGAGGAAATCCCCCGTCTCCACGAAGGGCGCGACCTCCTCGAGCTCCACCACGGCGGAGTCGAAGGCGTCCTTGGCGATCCTGGAGAGGTCCTCCCTGAGTTCCCGGGCCTCCAGCCGCCTTGCCCCGGCCCGGATCATCTCCTCCTTGATGAAGGCCAGGTCCTCCTCGATGGCCTTCAGCCGGGACTCGAGTCCACCGCCGTCCATGCCTTCCCTTTCCATCTCAACGCCTCTTTCCGGCCATGAGCATCTGGGACTCCACGGGAAGCTCGGCCCCCTTGAGGAGGAGGTTCCAGTAGACCCAGCGGAACATCACTTTTCCGTAATGGTTCATCCTGGTCTCCTCCAGGAGAGAAAAAGGTCCGATGCCGGGCAGGGGGAATTTGCCCGGAAGGGGCTCGGTGTCGTAGTTGAAGTCGATGAGCAGTCCCTTGTTGAAGCCCGACTCGATGAAGCAGTTGGCGTGCCCGTCGAACCTGGCCCTCAAGGGCCTGCCGTCCATGGCGGCCAGGAGGTTTTCTGCCAGCACGTCGGCCTCGAAGTGGGCCACCGACCCGGCCTTGGAACTGGGCAGGTCCGTGCAGTCTCCGATGGCGAAGACGTCCTCGAACTCCTTGCTCCGAAGCGTCTCCTTGTCGGTGGGGACGTAGTTCATCTCGTCGCCGAGCCCGGATTCGGTCAGCACGGGGTTCCCCATGTTGGCGGGGATGGTCACCAGGCAGTCGTAGGGGACCTCCCGGTCGTCCCAGGAGACGATCTTCTTCGCCCCCGCGTCCACCCGGCCCGTGCTGAAGTCCGGGACGAGCCGGATGTTCTTCTTCTCCAGGAACCCCCCGAGGAGCCGGGAGGCGATGGGCTTGGTGAAGGCCCCGGAAAGGGGAGTGACGAAGACGATCTCCACCTTGTCCCTGATCCCCTGCTCGGTAAACCACCAATCCGCCAGGAAGACGAACTCCAGGGGCGCCACGGGACACTTGATGGGCATCTCCACGATGTTCAGGACGAGCCGCCCCCCCTCCCAGTACTTGAAGAAGTTCGCCAGGGCCGTGGCCCCGTCGATGGTGTAGAAATCGAAGATCTCCTTCCGCCAGCCGCCCCCGTCCAGGAGGCCTTCCGTCTCTTCCGGGTGGATCTTCGTTCCCGTGGCGATCACCAGGAAGTCGTAAGGGAGGACCCTCCCCCCCTCGAGGCGCACAGTCTTCCTGCCGGGGTCCACGGCCGTCACGGCTTCCAGGATGAATTCCACCCCGGGAGGGATGAAGTCCCTCTTCGCCTTCACCACGTCCTTCCTTCCGTAGATCCCGAAGGGAATGAAAAGGAAACCCGGCTGGTAGTAATGTTTCTCGTCCTGGTCCACGACGGTGATGTTCCACTCGTCCCTGTCCAGGAGCCCGGCCATTTTGTTGACCATGATGGTCCCCGCCGTTCCGGCCCCGAGAATCACCAGGTTCTTCATACTTTTCTCCCTTTCCGGTTCCTGGGAATCTTTCCGTTCCGCCCGGCCCTTTCCTTGATCACC
>JALUZX010000840.1 GCA_027011425.1 Planctomycetota bacterium | reverse complement strand
CGTCCCCGCTTCCGAGGTTGCGAGCCGCACCTTCCTGGTCAAGGTTTCGGGTCCTTGTCCCCCCGGCGTATACAAGGGAATGTACGGGAAGATCTACCTCCCCATGGGGGAGAAGGAGGAGATCCACATCCCCCTTTCGGCCGTGGGAAGGGTGGGGCAGCTCACCCTGGTCAAGGTGGTGGACGAAAAGGGGGCGATCCACAGGAGGTTCGTCCGGCTCGGGCCCGAGGTGGGCGGGGGAGATGCGGTGGTCGTCCTCTCCGGGCTGGAACCGGGAGAGAAGATCCTCGAGGAGTTCGGCCGGGGCGCCACGGGAACCGGGGACTGAGGGAGGGGATCCATGGAGCAGGAGAGGAATACCCCCGCTGTGGGGACAGGACCCTCGAAGGGCGGTTTCGTCGCCCGGATCGTGGAGATCTTTCTCAAGGGGAATTTCTCGCCGATCCTTATCGTGGTGGCTCTTCTCGCAGGGGCCGTGGCCGTCCTGGTCACCCCCAGGGAGGAGGAGCCCCAGATCGTCGTTCCCCTGGCCAACGTCTTCGTCCAGGTTCCGGGTGCTTCCGCCCCTGAAGTGGAGAGGCTCGTTTCCACGAGGCTCGAGAAGCTGCTCTACCAGATCGACGGGGTGGAATACGTCTACTCCATGAGCCGCCCCGGGATGGCCATCGTGACGGTCCGTTATTACGTGGGAGAGGATCGGACCGATTCGCTGGTGAAGCTCTACAACAAGATCTCCATGCACGTGGATGAAATCCCTCCCATCGTAAAGGGGTGGGTCATCAAGCCCGTGGAGATCGACGACGTCCCCATCGTGGACATCACCTTCGCTTCCGACAAGCTCACGGATTTCGAACTCCGCCGGATCGCCGAAGAGGTGGAGATCCGCCTCCAGTCGGTGAAGAACACCGGCCGGACCTATATCGTGGGCGGGGCGCCACTCCAAGTTAAGGTGCTCCTGGACATCGAGAGTCTCGCCTCCCGGGGGATCTCCATCGCCCAGGTGGTCCGGGCCGTCCAGGCGGCGGACATGAAGTTCCAGGCCGGGGCCTTCACCGAGAACAACCGGGAGGCCTTCCTGGAAGCGGGTTCCTTCCTCGAGACCCCTTCGGACGTGGGGGACCTGATCGTGGGACTCCAAAAGGGGAGTCCCGTCTACCTGAGAGACGTGGCGAGGGTGGAGGAAGCCCCGGCCGACGTGGAAAGTTACTGCACCTTCGGCCTTGGTCCTTCGGCGGAGAAGAGGTTTCCCGTGCCTCCCGGCCTGGAGGGAGCCAGGCGGAAGAACTACACGGCCGTCACCCTGGCGGTGGCCAAGAAGAAGGGGACCAACGCCGTCTGGGTGAGCAAGGCCGTCCAGGAGAGGCTGGAAAAGATCAAGGAGACCATCATCCCCGAGGGGGTCCATACCTGGATCACCAGGGACTACGGGGAGACGGCAAACGACAAGGTGAACGATCTCCTCGAAGGCCTCGCCCTGGCCATCGTCATCGTCATCGCGATGATCGCCTTGATCATGGGGTGGCATTCGGGATTCGTTGTGGCCGCGGCCGTGCCCATCACCTTCGCCTTGACCCTTCTCCTCAACTATCTTTTTGGATATACGATAAATAGGGTCACACTCTTCGCCTTGACTCTCTCCCTGGGGTTGGTCGTGGACGATCCCATCGTCGGCGTTGAGAACATCTACCGCCACATGAAGATGGGGATCCGAAAACCTCTGGAAGCGGTCCTCTTCGCCATGGAGGAGGTTCTTCCCCCCATTATCCTGGCCACCCTGGCGGTGATGGTGAGTTTCGTCCCCCTCTTCTTCATAACCGGGATGATGGGCCCCTACATGGCCCCTATGGCCCTCAACGTTCCCTTGGCCATGCTCATGTCCATGTTGGTGGCCTTCACGGTCACCCCCTGGTTGAGCTATCACGTCCTCAACGGGCGGATCAAGGACGTGGGAAGGCCGGAGGACAGGGACATCACCCTGAGCAGGACCTACAGGATATATTCCCGGATCGTCTCACCCTTCGTGCGCAGGCCGATCTGGGCGTGGGGGCTGATCCTGGTCCTCCTGGTCCTCCTGGTCCTCTCCTCGTCTCTCGCCCTTTTCCGGCTCGTTCCCTTGAAGATGCTTCCCTTCGACAACAAGAACGAGTTTCAGCTCGTCATCGACATGCCCGAGGGAACGGCCCTGGAGACCACCCAGGCTGTCTGCGAGGAACTCACCGAATACTTGAGGACCGTTCCCGAGGTGACGGATTTCACCACCTTCTGCGGGACCGCCTCGCCCATGGACTTCAACGGCATGGTCCGCTTCTACTACCTGCGGAAGGGATCCAACGTCGCGGATATCCGGGTGAACCTGATCCACAAGAAACAGAGGGTCCAGCAGTCCCACTCCATCTCCCTCAGGATCAGGCGGGACATCGAGAAGATCCAGGACAAGTGGCCCGGGGCGAGCATCAAGATCGTGGAGGTTCCGCCGGGGCCTCCCGTTCTCTCCACCATCACCGTGGAGGTCTACGGGGGCCCCTTCACCAGGTATTCCGACTTGATTCGAGGGGCGAAGATCATCGAGAAGAGGTTGAGAGAAGAGCGGGGCGTGGTGGACGTGGACGACCTTGTGGAAGCCCCCCAGGAGAAAGTGGTCTTCGTCCCGGACAAGGAGAAGGCCGCCCTCTCGGGGGTCTCCGACGAGGCCGTCGCCCGGACCGTGGCCGCTGCTTTCGGCGGGGTGCGGGCCGACATTCTGCACCGGCCCGGCGAGGTGGAGCCCATGGCCATCCAGGTTCAGCTTCCCCTGGCGGACAAGTCCAGGGAGGAGGAATTGGCCTCGGTCTACGTCCCCTCCAGGCTGGGCGTGATGGTTCCCCTCCTGGAGCTGGGAAGGGTGGAGAGGAAACTCGAGGACAAGACCATCTACCACAAGAACCTGAAGCGGGTGGTCTACGTCGTCGCGGAAATGGCGGGCCGGGCCCCGGGCGAGGCCATTCTGGACATCCAGGGCGATATCGGGACCAAGGTAAAGCTTCCGCCCGGCGTCAGCCTGGAGTGGGCCGGCGAAGGGGAGTGGAAGATCACCCTCGACGTGTTCCGGGATCTCGGGATCGCTTTCGCCATAGCCTTGATGGGTATCTACATCATCCTGGTGGGACAGACCAAGTCCTACTTCATGCCCCTGGTGCTCATGATCTCCATTCCCTTGACCATCATCGGGATCATGCCGGGCTTCTGGTTCCTGAACCTGGTGGGGGCCCATCCCGTGGGGGGGTACCCGGACCCGATCTTCTTCACCGCTACCGCCATGATCGGGATGATCGGCCTGGCGGGAATCGCCGTACGAAACGCTATTCTGCTCATCGATTTCATCCAGGAGGCCCTGGCCAGGGGCGAGACCTTCAGGGAGGCCCTCCTCAAGAGCGGCGCAGTCCGTTTCCGGCCCATTCTGCTCACGGCGGGGACGGCTATCCTGGCGGCTGTTCCCATCACCCTGGACCCCATCTTCTCGGGCCTGGCGTGGGCCTTCATCTTCGGCCTTTTCGTCTCGTCCGCTTTTACCCTTCTCGTGGTTCCCGTGGCGTATTTCATGGTCTCGGGAGGGTTCAAGGGCAAGGACGCTTGAGGATCCTGCCTGGGCTCCCGGGGACTTCCGGGAGCCCAGCGGGAGGAGGAGGGAAGGACGAGCCGGACCCTTCTTTTCACGCTGCCGCCTGTTCTTTGCTCCTCCCCCGGTGAGGCGGGAGTTTCCTGGTGGTATGATCGGGGGATCCAGGAGGACGCAAGAGAAACCATGGGAAGTGACGGTTTTGGATCCAAGGGGACGGGCCCCAGGGAGAAGGAGGGGACCAGGCCGGAGACCAGGCTCGGGACCCCCTGGAACGTGGTGGTCCACGACGATCCCGTGACGCTCATGGTCTACGTGACCCGGGTCTTCATGACCATCTTCGGGTATTCCCCCTCCCGGGCCTACCGGCTCATGATGGAGGTCCACACCAAGGGGAGATCGGTGGTCTGGACCGGGCCCAGGGAAAGGGCCGAAGTCTACTTGTCCAAGCTCCACGCCTACCACCTGCTGGCCACCCTGGAGAGGGCCGGGGAATGAATGGAATGGTGATTCGCCGGGAGCCGGGGGGAGACCTCCGGCTCGAGAGGATCCCGGCCTTCCTGGCGGGGCTTCTCCTGGAGCTTCCCGATCTCCTGTCGGACCTGGACCCCCGGGCCGAGAAGAGGCTCTTTCCCAGGGCCTTCGAGGAGGATGAAGAAGAGGAACAGTGGCGCCGCCTGGCGGGCCCCGACCTGGCCCACCTCTTCCAGGACAGGATCCAGGTGATCCGGGGGGACCTGGAGGGGCTGGTTCCCGAAGGGGGCGGGATGTTCGGCGCCGGAGAGGAGACCTTCCGGATGGAAATCCCCCAGGGCCACCAGGCGGCCTGGCTCTCCGGGCTCAACGGGGCCAGGCTGGCTCTTTACGAGACAGAAGAGTTCTCCCCCGAGGACATGCGGAAGGACCCGGAAGAGATGGAGGAGCCGGGCAAGGCCCTGGCCCTCTTCCAGATCCACGCTATGGCGGTCTTCCAGGAGATCCTCCTGGAGGGCCGCTTCCCCTGAGCCGTTCCGTCCCGCTCCAAGACCGGCCTCCTTCCCCCTTCACCTCCCTCGGCGCCTTTTCCGATAAAAGGGAAAAAACAAGGGAAAGGCCCGGGTGTCTTCTCTTTTGCAGGAGAAGCGGGAGGTGTGTAGATGAACGGAGGACGGACCAGGCGGGGGAGGATCCTTTGGCTCGCAGCGGCCCTGTTCTCCCTTTTTCTTCTTTCGGGCCCGGCCCTGGGGGGGGACATCGTGCGCCTCAAGAACGGGCGCACCGTGGAGGGGAAGATCCTTTCCCTGGGTCCCTCGGTGGTGAGCATCCAGTTGGAATACGGAGTGCTTCGCATTCCCAAAAGCCAGGTGGTCTCCATCCAGAGGGAGAAAAAGCCCCTGGTCCTTCCCGGGCCTCCTCTTTCGGATGGGGCTCCCC
>JALUZX010000839.1 GCA_027011425.1 Planctomycetota bacterium | reverse complement strand
CTCTTGGAGGAGACCGTCCGGGCCGGGGCCGATCCCACCCGGGCCGCCCACTGGATCCTGGGTCCCGTATTCCGCCTGGCCGGGGAGGTTCCCGGGCTCCTCAGGAAGGGAGTCCTTACGGGAGAAAACCTGGCGGAGCTGATCGGCCTGGTGGCCCGGAAGGCCCTCACCCCCCAGAGCGCCGGAAAAATCCTCCGGCGGCTCGCGGAAGAAGGGGGGAGTCCCGCAGGGCTCATGGTGGAGATGGGCCTGGGAAGAATCGAGGACGAGGAGGAGCTGGAGGAGATCGCCCGGAAGGTGCTCCAGGAGAATCCCCGGCCCGTAGAAAGTTACCGGAAAGGGAAGACCGCGGCCCTGGAGGCCCTCCTGGGCCTGGTCATGCGGGCCACCAGGGGAAGGGCCGACCCCTCCAGGACCCGGGAGATCCTGGCGCGGCTCCTTGGAGGGAAAGATTGATGGAACCCTACCGCGACTACGACCGCCTTCGGGCCATGATGGTCCGCGACCAGATGCGGGACGTGACCGACCCGGCCGTTCTGGCCGCCATGGCACGGGTTCCGCGCCACCTCTTCGTCCCCCCCCACCTGGAGGCCCGGGCCTACGAGGACCGGCCCCTGGAGATCGGCTGGGGCCAGACCATCTCCCAGCCCTACATCGTGGCCTACATGATCCAGGCCGCCCGCCTCCGCCCTGGAGACAAGGTGCTGGAAGTGGGAACGGGCTCGGGCTACCAGGCGGCGGTCCTGGCGGAGATGGGGTGCCGGGTCTTTACGGTGGAGATCATTCCCGAACTCTTTGAGACGGCCGCCCGCAACCTGGAACGGGCGGGCTGCCTGGACAGGGTCCGGATGAAGCTCGGCGACGGGAGGAAGGGGTGGCCCGAAGAAGCCCCCTTCGATGCGATCCTGGTGGCGGCGGCACCCGAGGAGGTCCCCCCGGCCCTGGAGGGCCAGCTCGCCCCGGGGGGAAGGCTCGTCGTTCCCGTGGGAGGCGGGCCCTCCCAGGTCCTCCTCCTGGTGGAGCGGGAGGACGGGGAATTCCGCCGGACCAGGCTGCTGCCGGTCCGGTTCGTGCCCCTTCTCGGGGAGGACTCTTCCTCCCCTCCTTTCAGGAGTGGTCCTCTCTCACCCAGCGGAGGATCTCCCTGAGCCTGGGAGGTTTTCCGGTCATCAGGATCCCCACGCGGAAGACCTTGGCCGCCGCCCAGACGGTGAAGGCCAGGGTGATCACCAGGAGAACGGTGGTGGCCGCGTATTCCCACGGCGCGGGCGGGCCGGCCACGCGGTTCATCATCACGAAGGGAGTGAAGGGAGGGATGAAGGAGAGGACCCGGGCCAGGGCGCCGTTGGGGTCCTTCACCACGGGGATCATGGAAAGAAGGGGCACGATGAGGACCAGCATGAGGGGCTGCATCAGGTTCTGGGCCTCCTTGAGGCTGTTGCATACGGACCCGAGTCCCACCAGGAGGGAGGCGTAGAGGAGGTAGCCCAGGAGGAAGTAGACCAGGAAGGATGCCAGGTAGGCCGGATCGGAGAGGATGGCCCCGAGCCCCAGGTCGGGCGCGTGCTCCACAAGGAGGGGAAGCACCTGGAGGCCGGCGAAGGCGAAGAACGCCCAGGCAAGAATCATGGTGAGTCCCGTGAGCGCCGGGCCGATGATCTTCCCCGCCATGAGCTGGACCGGGGAGACCGAGGAGAGAAGGACTTCGATGACCCGGTTGGACTTCTCCTCGATCGTGCTGGTCAACAGCATCTGGGCGATCATGAAGACCGAAATCCAGAGGATGTAGACGAAGGCAACCGGGGCGAACTGGTGGAGCCTGGAAGAGAGGGAGGCCTTCTCCTCGCCGCCGCCCTCGGTGACCTTGAGGGTCTCGATCCGAAGGGGCGCCGCCAGCCAGGCGGCTTTTTCGGGGCTCAGGTTCAGGGCCTGGATCCGTTTCTCCCGGACGGCTTCCGTGGCGAACCGCTCGAACCACTGCTTCAGGTCCAGGTCGGCCAGGTTCTTGGAGTAATACTTGCAGCCCTTGGAGGTGTGCACCGGGTCGGGGCCGATGACGATGGCGGCGAAGAGTTTCCCCTGGTCCACCAGTTTCCGAAGGCCCGCTTCGTCCGGGTCGCCCAGTTCGGCCAGGGGAATCCGGCGGTACCGGCTCTTTCCAGAGCCGGGGGCCACCTTCTTGGCCTCCTCGGGGGGGAGGGAACGCCACCACTTCCCGATCTCGGCCCGCACCTTTTCCACGAGGGCTACGATTCCGGGGGGAAGGCCGGCCCGGTCCAGGAGCCTGGCCCCCTCGGGACGGCCCAGGAGGGTGAGCACTTCCCCCAGCTTCTCCACCATCCCCTCGTCCATCTTCTCCAGGGCCTTCCCCAGGGCCTTGGAACGAAGGAAGGGAGGATAGATCTCCAGGGCTTTTCCGCCCTTCCGGAAAGCCTCCTTCAGGCCGGAGAAGACCTTGGCCAGGTCGGGAATGCTGGCCTTCTCCTCCACCGCCGCCGCCAGCCAGTGGGAGTGGTCCAGGACGGCGTAATCGCGGACCGAGACCTTTCCTTCCAGCCAGGCGGGCACCAGGACGGCAAGGGTGAGGATCACGGGAAAGGAGAAGATCCCGATCCAGAAGGTCTTGGTCCGAAGGTGCTCCAGGAATTCTCTCCGCGCCACGAGGAAGACCCGTTTCATCCCGCCGCCCTCCCTTCCCCGGCGCCCACGGCGCGGATGAAGATCTCGTGGAGGGAAGGCTCCCTCAGGTCGAAACGGCGGATGACGATCCGCCCCACCAGCCGGGCCAGGATCTCCTGGGGGTCCGCCTCCTCCTCCAGGAAGATCTCCGCCGACTTTCCCGCGTCGTTGATCCGGGTGACGCCGGGAAGCTCTCTCAGGATGGAACCGTCCCCGTCGTAGTCCAGCCGGATCCCCTTGGGGCCCGAGGACTTCACCTCCGAAAGGGTCCCGTTGAGGAGCTTTCTTCCCTTGTCGATCAGCAGGATGTAATCGCAGATCTCCTCGGCCTGGGCCATCACGTGGGTGGAAAAGAGCACCGTCCGGCCTTCCCGCTTCATCTGGAGGATGGCCCCCCGCATGGACTCCATGTTCACCGGGTCCAGGCCGGAGAAGGGTTCGTCCAGGATCATGAGTTCCGGCTCGTGGATGAGAACGGCCAGAAGCTGGACCTTCTGGCCCATGCCCTTGGAAAGGGCCTCGCAGGGCTTGTCGGCCCATTCCTGGAGGCCGAATCTTGCGAGGAGTTCCCGGGCCCGGCTTTTTGCCAGGCGGCCGTCCATTCCCTTGAGGCGGCCGAAGTAGGCCAGAAGGTCGGCGGTCTTCATCTTCTTGTAGAGGCCCCGCTCCTCGGGGAGGTAGCCGATCCGGTCCTTCACCTCCAGGGCCCGTTCCCGCCCCAGGACCCGGAGTCTCCCCTCGTCGGGATAGAAGATGCTCATCACCATCCGAAGGGTGGTGGTCTTCCCCGACCCGTTGGGTCCGAGGAATCCGTAGACCGACCCCCGGGGCACCTGGAAGGACAAGCGGTCCACGGCCGTCACCGGCCCGAACCGCTTGGTCACACCCTCGAGTTCGAGAACATGCTCCATGGAAGATCCACCGCCCTTTCTCGGCCTCCGCCGGGGAAACTTCCGATCCCTGCGGCCGGAGGACCCGACTATTCCCCGCCCGCTGCCGGCGCAGGCGGAGAAAAGAAGGGCCAAGGGTAGCCCAGGGGAAGGAGGGGAGAAAACCTTTCCCCCCCAGCCTCCAGGGGAATAGGCTCTTTTGGCTCCCCCTTTTCTTCTCCTTGGCCGGCGGCAAGTCCCGTTGGAGAAAACCCATGAGGCTCTCCCGGATCCTTCCTCTCCTCTTCCTTTCCTTGTCCCTCGGGGCCCGGACCAGGTGGGTCGACCCTGCGGCCCAATGGAGCACCCTCGGCCCGCCCAAGGGGGCCCTCCTGATCTGCGGGGGATACCCGGGCGGGGCAAGAGCCGAATTCTTCCTCTCTCTCCTGAAGGACCCCAACGCTCCGATCGTGGTGATCCCCACGGCCGATGGAAAGAAACACCACGACAAGAACCACAAGGCCCTCCGGGCCCTCCGGGAGAAGGGAGCCCGCAACCTGGTGCTCCTCCACACCTACGACAGGCGCGTCGCCGACTCCCCCGCCTTCGTCGAACCCCTGCGCCGCGCCAAGGCCGTCTGGATCTCCGGGGGCTTCCAGAGCTACCTGTCCAAGACCTACTACCACACCCGGACCCACACCGAACTCTTCCGCCTCCTGGAGCGGGGCGGGATCATCGCCGGCAACTCGGCGGGAGCCTCCATCATGGGCTCCTACCTCTACGGGGGCCACGCCGCCGGGACCATGGGCCTGGGGTTTTTGCGCAAGAGCGTCATCGGCCAGCACTACCTCCGCCGCCGGCGCGTGGGAGGCCTGGCGAGAATCGTGAAGAGGCGCCCCGACCTCCTGGGGGTCGGCCTGGACGAGGACGCCTTCATCCTGGTCCGGGGCAACGCCTTCCAGGTCTTCGGCCCGGCCAAGGTGGTCGTCGCCGACCCCAAGCGCCTGGCCCGGGGCGGAAGGGAGCACCTTCTCTACCTCCTTCCCGGCGACAAATACGATCTCCTGAACCGAACCGTCCGGAGGGCCTCTCCCTGGAAACCGGACGCCCTCTGGCCCAAAAGATCCGGCCCCTTCCCCTACCCTTCGTGGAAGACGCCCGGGCCCCAGGCGGGCAGGCTTCTTCTCGCGGGAGCCCATCCCGGAAAAGAGATCTTCCATGCCTTCCTGGACGCCCTCGGGGACCGGAAGGCGCCCATCCTGGTGGTCCCCACGGGAAGCGTCTCCCAGAGAGACCCGGCGAAGAACCGGGCCGTCGCGGTCTTCCGGTCCCTCGGCGCCGCCCAGGTGTCCACATGGCATACCCTGGACCGGAGACAGGCGAATTCCCCGGGTTTCACCGCCCCCCTTCGTAAGGCCCGGGGCGTCTGGTTCTCCGAAGGGGACGCCTGGCGCCCGGCCGAGGTC
>JALUZX010000838.1 GCA_027011425.1 Planctomycetota bacterium | reverse complement strand
GAAGAGGCCGGCCTGGTGGCGGCCGGCCTCTTCCCCAACCCGATCGGGAAGGCCCACGTGGTCTCCTTCACCACGCACAAGACCCTTTGCGGTCCCCGCGGGGCGGCCCTTCTCTGCACGGACCCGGAGATCGCCGCCAAGGTCAACCTGGGCGTCTTCCCGGGCGAGCAGGGCGGGCCCCACTTGAACCAGATCGCCGCCAAGGCCGTCTCCTTCGCCCTGGACGCGGGGGAGGCGTTCAAGGATCTCATGAAGAAGACCGTGGAGAACGCCAAGGCCATGGCGGCGGCCTTCGAGGAGGAGGGCTTCAAGCTTGTTTACGGTGGCACAGAGACTCATCTCTTCCTCATCGACCTCAAGAGCGTGAAATACCCGGTGGACCTGGGTTCCTGCCTCAAGGGGGAGCTGGCCTCCAGGCTCCTGGACCTGGCGGGGATCGTGGTGAACAAGAACACCATCCCCGGCGACGACAACGCGGCCCACCCCACGGCCCTTCGTTTCGGGACCACCTGGGTGACCCAGAGAGGGTTCGGCAAGAAGGAAGTGGCCGAACTCGCCCGGATCATTGCGAAACTCCTCAAGGGCGCTTACCCCTTCCAGTACATGGAGAACTCTGGTTACGTTGGGCGGGCCAAGGTGGCCCTCCTCCTCCTGGAGGAGACCCGGGCCCGGGCGGCGGCCCTGCTGGGGGAGGTGGACGGAAAGAGGGGGTATCCCCATTTCCTGGACTACCCGACGGAGTCCGCCAGGGAACCCGAGGAGGGCTCCCTCCCCTCCAAGGGATTCGTCCTGGTCCGGGAGGACGCCGGTGTCCTGGACGTCTGGAGCGAGCGGGCTCATTACTTCGCCCAGAGCATCGGAACGGCCGACGTGTCCCGGCTTGGGGAGTGGGAAGGGACGCGGACCCTGGTGCTCGACAAGGACCTGGGCCTGGTGGACGACCCCCTGGTGATCCGTCTCCCCGGAAAAGTGGCGGGCTGGCGGCGCTACCTCTTTCTTACGAGCCCGGAGAGGCACAAGGCCCTCCGCACATGGTTCCGGGCGGTTTCCGACGGGTATGTGCTCTTCGACGAGGAAGTGCACCGCAAGGTCGAAGGCCCCGTGATCGTGGAGGATTTGACCGGAGAGGGACCCGCCCGGGGCGGGGAGAAATGGACGTGCCTGGGGATCTACGGTCCCGAGGCAAGGGAAGCGCTGGTCCGGATCGGCGTGGATCCTCCCGGGGCGGGACGGGCCCTCCAGTGGGGGAACGTGCTGGTTCTCTCGCCCAGGTTCGGAGAGGACAGGTATCTTCTCTTCGGCCCTGCCGGGGAGGTGGAGAAAGCGGCGGGCGCTCTCAAGGGGCGCAAAGGGGAAGCGGGCACGCGTGCGGCCTGGCGCAAGAGCGCCGGCCTCCCCCGGTATGCCTCGGGAGAGAAGGTGGAGGTGAAAGCCCTGGCCGAGAGGTTTCCCGGCCTGGTGGAGCCCTCCAAGGTCTACTTCGTGGGCCAGCCCGGGATCGAGGTGAAAGGGAAGCCCCTCCCCGAGCGCCGGTGGGAGCCCCCCGAACTTCCCCTCAGGCGGACCCCGCTTTTCGAGACCCACGCCAAGCTCACCCGCAAATCCAACCTGGTGCCCTTCGCCGGGTGGGAGATGCCCGTCGTCTATACATCCATCCAGGAGGAGCACGAGGCGGTCCGCAAGACCTGCGGCCTTTTCGACGTGGCCCACATGGGCGTCCTCCAGGTGAGGGGGGAGCACGCCCAGAGGTTTTTAGACGCCCTCACCACCAACTACGTGGCCTGGTTGAGGGACGGCCAGGTCCACTACTCCTACACGGCCGCTCCGGACGGGTCGATCCTGGACGACATCCTGGTCTACCGGCGGGCCTGGGACCGCTACATGGTGGTGGTGAACGCGGCGAACGCCGAGAAGGTCCTGGCCCACTTCCGGGACCACGCCACGGGAAAGTTCATGCTCGACGCCGATTTCCCCTGGAAGCGTCCGGAACTCCCCGTGGAGGTGACCGACCTGAAAGACAGGTCCGCCGGCAAGGAGATGCGGGTCGACCTGGCCCTCCAGGGTCCGAAGGCCCCCGAGATCCTCATGGCGGCCACGGACAACCCGGAACTGGTCCGGGAGTTGGGCCGCAAGGCCAGGTTCGAATTCGTGGAAGGGGAATTCGTGGGAGGCATCCACGTGATCCTCTCCAGGACCGGGTATACGGGTGAGCCCAACGGGGTGGAGTTCTACGTCCATCCCGACAACCTGAAGGATCTCTGGGACCTGCTGGTGGAGAAGGGCGAGCCCTTCGGGCTCAAGCCGGCGGGTCTGGGGGCCCGGGACTCCACCAGGACCGAGGCGGGCTTCCCTCTCTACGGGCACGAGCTGGCGGGCCCCTGGAAGGTCACGCCCATCGAGGCGGGATACGGGGTGTCCGTGAAGTTCCACAAGCCCTTCTTCGTGGGGCGCCGGGCGCTTCTGGAGAACGAGCTGGGCCGGACCCGGGAGATCGTGCGCTTCCGGGTGCCCGGAGCTCGGGGCAAGTCCCTCATCCGCCACGGCCATCCCGTGGTGGACGGCCGGGGGCGCTACGCAGGGGTGGTCACCTCCTGTTGCGTCGTCGGGGAGGACCAGGTGGGCCTGGCCTTGGTGCAGAGGAAGGCGGCCAAGGTGGGGGCCTCCCTGCACTTTTTCGCCTTGCCTGCATCAAAACGGCGCATTCCTCCCGCCAAGAGGATCGACCTCCTCGAGCCCGGGGACGCGGTGCTCCTCTCCCAGGAAGGCCGGATCGTGGAGCGTTTCCTCCAGCTCTGACGGCAAGGCTGTGGGTTCCACGTCCGTCCTTCCCCGGGTGGGAGAGGGATACCTCTCCCCCAGGTCCGGACTTGACAGGGGCGGGACGTGGGGGAAAATGGACTCTTCGTTCCTAGAATGCCATGGAGGATCCAATCATGAAGAAACTCGCCCTTCTCACACTTTCTCTTTTGGCCGTTTCCGCCTTTTCTCCCGCCCTTCGGGCCCAGAAGCCCCGTCTCACGGTGAGCCAGACGGCGAAGACCACGGTGTTGAAGGTCCACTACAAGCCCACCTTCAACCTCCTGGCGTTTCCCGATCTGGTGTTCTTCGGGTTCGGCGAGAAGAAGGGAACCACCAAGTTCAACTTCAAGAGCGCCCTCTTCCTCTCGGACCTGGTCTTCGACATCGATAAGGCCATCGTCCTTCCCGTGGGCACGCTGGATCCCAAGGGCGACCTGGTCTACACGCTCCCCTTCGGGAAAAAGGGGCTGAAGACCTTCTCCTTCTACATCCAGGCCAACGTCCTCCATTTCACCATGACGATCTTTCCGAAGGCGGGCTTTATCGGGAAGTTTCTCAAGTCCAACCTGGTCAAGGTGATCCTGGGGATCGGGTTCGGGAAGTAGGAGACTTTCCCCTTCCTGTTTCCGAGGCCCCCCTTCAGCGGGGGCCTGTCAACTTCCGCTCGATCTCTTCCAGGGACTTCCCCTTGGTCTCGGGGAGTTTCTTCGCCAGGACGAAGAAACTCCCCAGGCAAATTCCCCCATAGAGCCAGAAGGTGCCGGCCGTGCCCATGCCTCCCTGGAGGTAGGGGAAGGTGAGCGTGAGGGCGGCGCAGGCGGTCCATAGCGTGAAAACCGCCACCGACATGGCCGCCCCCCGGACCCGGTTGGGGAAGATCTCCGAGAGGATCACCCAGGTTACGGGGGCCAGGGTCATGGCGTAGCAGGCGATGGCCGAGACCACCAGGATCAACATGGGGATCCCCTTGCTCCCCTGTAAATACCCCCACCCGAGAACGGCGTAGATCGCCGCCAGCCCCCCCGCGCCGAGGAGCATGAGCTTCCGTCTTCCCAGCCGGTCCACCGTGCGGATGGCCGCGAAGGTGAAAAGCAGGTTGACGAGACCTGTGATCAGGATTTTGAAGAGGATTTCGCTCACCTGGTAACCCGCGCCGGCGAAGACCTCCTGGGCGTAAAGGAAGATCACGTTGATCCCGCACCACTGCTGGAAGAGGGCGAGAAAGGCCCCCAGGGCCAGGATCTTGAGGATTCCCGGCTCCAGGAGCGTCCTGAAGGCAACCTTGGCCTCCCCCCCTTCCAGGGTCCTTTGGATTTCCGCCAGGGTGGCCCGGGCGTAGTCTTCCCCTCCCAGAGCGGAGAGAATCTTCCCGGCCGGGCCGGTCCGTCCCTTCTTGACGAGCCACCTGGGGCTCTCGGGGATGAAGAAGGCCAGGAGGAAGAAGAGACCGGCCGGCACGGTCTCCGCCCCGAACATCCAGCGCCAGCCCAGCCTTCCGTTCCAGGAGTGCAGGATGGCTTCCGCCGTGGCCCCCGGGGGAACGGGCCTGGCGATGAGCCAGTTGATCCCCTGGGCCGCCACGATCCCGATCACGATGGTGAGCTGGTTGATGGAGACGAACTTGCCCCGCCTTTCGGCGGGGGAGATCTCGGCGATATACATGGGAGAGAGAATGGAGGCGAGTCCTATGCCGAGTCCGCCAAGGATTCGGAAGGAAACGAAGGAAGGGAAATCCCGGGCCAGGGCTGTCCCGACCGCCGAGGCGGTGAAGAGGAAGCCCGAGAGAATCAGCATCTTCTTGCGGCCGAAACGGCCCGTCAGGGACCCGGAGAGAAGGGCCCCGGCCAGGCATCCCACGAGAGCGCTGCTCTGGGCGAAACCCCTGAGAAAGGGGGTCTTGTCGGAGATGGAGAAGAAGGGCTCGTAGAAGGCCTTGGCCCCGCCGATGACCACCCAGTCGTATCCGAAGAGAAGGCCCCCCATGGCGGCCACGAGGCAGATGGTCCAGAGATAGGCCTTTCGGAAAGAGGGGGTCTCCGGCACGGGCGTCCTCCATTTTCGGTTCGGGGCAGAATACCAGGAGGCCTTGGAGGGATCCCCGTGAAAAACCCTGGGGAAACCTTGCCACCCCGGGGGGAGAGAGGTTTTCATGGACCGGAAGCGGAGGGTTCGCCATGGCGGAGATCTTTCTCGGTGTGGATTGCGGCACCCAGGGCCTCAAGTGCC
>JALUZX010000837.1 GCA_027011425.1 Planctomycetota bacterium | reverse complement strand
CCCCATGCTCCTGGAATACGCCGGCTGGGGCCTGGTCCGGGCCCGGATCTACCCCGTTCCCCCGGGCGGAAAGGCCCAGGTCCGGTTCACCATGACGGCCGTCCTCCCCGAAGAGGGGAACCGGTGGGAATATACCTTCCCCTTCAAAGCCCTGGCGGCGGGCGGCCCGCCCCCTCGGAGTCTCTCGGCCCGGGTGGAGATTCTCGGCTCCAAGGCCCTTGGGGTGGTCTATTCCCCCACGCCGGGAACGGAGATCCGCCGCCAGGGGGAAACCCGGGTCGTCCTGGGATGGGAGGCCGAGGGAACCAAGGCCAGGGACCTGAAACTCTTCTACTCCATGGCGGAGAAAGAGTTCGGCGCCCTGGCCCTCTTCTATTCCCCCGAGGGAGGCTCCGGCTCCTTTCTCCTCGCCCTCAACCCCAGGCGGAACCCGGCCGAGTCCAAGCCGGTCCCAAAGACGGTGACCTTCGTGGTGGACACCTCGGGCTCCATGCAGGGAAAGAAGATCGAGCAGGTGAAGGGAGCCCTGAAGTTCTTCCTCGGGAGCCTCCACGAAGGGGACGCCTTCAACCTGGTTCCCTTCTCCACCGAGGCCCGTCCTCTCTTTTCCGAGCCCAAACCCGTCTCCCCGGAAACCACCGGGCAGGCCCTGGAGATGGTGAAAAACATGGAAGCCGCGGGCGGGACCAACATAGAGGACGCCCTCCTGCGGGGGTTGAAGATGCCCGGCGACGGCCGGATGCACATCCTTCTCTTCCTCACCGACGGCCTGCCCACCGTGGGAGAGACCGACCCGGCGGCCATCCTGCGCCGCCTCAAGGAGGCCCACAAGAAGAAGACCCGGGTCTTCGTCTTCGGCGTGGGGACGGACGTGAACACGTTCCTCCTGGACCGGATCGCCGAAATGGGCCGGGGAGACCGGCACTACGTGGGCGAGAACGAGGACATCGAGGTGAAGGTCTCGAGCCTGCTCCAGCGCCTCTCCCGGCCGGCCCTCTCGGACCTGAAGCTTTCCATCGAAGGGGCCCGGATCTCCAAGCTCACCCCCGCCCCCCTGCCGGACCTCTTCTACGGCGCGACGCTTACGGTCCTGGGGCTATTCGAAGGGAAGGGCCCCCGCGATCTGGTTGTCCGGGGCACCCTCCTGGGAAAGGAGAAGACCTGGCGCTACAAGGTGAACCTCCCCGCCTCCCCGGCCCGTGAACTCTCCTGGCTCGCGCCCCTTTGGGCCCAGCGGAGGGTGGCCCACCTGCTGGACCAGATCCGCCTCTTCGGCAGGTCCAAGGAGCTGGTGGACGAGGTGGTGAAGCTGGGCAAGAAATACGGGATCCTGACCCCCTGGACCTCCTTCCTGGTGGCCGAGGAGGCCAAGCGCCTGGCCCGCGGGACCAACATTCCCGGTCTCCAAGGCTTTACAAGAGGAGAAGCCCCTTCGGGGAAGGGCTTGCTGGGACCCGCAACGCCGGCCGCCCCAACGGGGGGCAACCCCGGGGCGCCGACTCCCGGCCTCGCGGCGGGGCCGAACGGCTCGGGACCTGTCTCGGGGAAGAAAGCCGTGGAGGATTCCCGGTTGCTGGCCAGGCTCAAGGCGAACGCTTTCAGCGTGGACGACCTGGACGGCGCCAAGGGAGGGACCCTTGCGGGGGTCCCGGTCCGCCGGGCGGGAGACAAAGTCTTCTACCTCCTTGGCGATACCTGGGTGGACGGGGAATTCAACAAGGAGATGAAGCGGCGGGTCAGGAAGATCAAAGCCTTCTCTCCCGCCTACTTCCAGCTTCTCCGGGAACATCCCGAGGCAGCGGCCTGGCTCGCGGCCAAGGGAAAGATCCTGGTCGTGATCGGAAAAACCCCCTACCTGGTGGAGTGATTCGCCGGGGATGCGGGAGGGATAAGGACTCCGCCGCTTCCGCAAGAACTACCGGTTCAACCGGATCAGGTAGGTCTTCTTGGCGGTCAGGGGTAGGTCCTCCAGGCGGACCGTCTTGAGAAGAACACCCTGTCTCTTGACCTGGATCTCCGCGTCCGGCGAGACATCCTCGGGAAGGTCGCAGGGGGTGACCACTTCCAGGAGCTGGTTGTCGTAGGGGACCACCAGGGTCAACCCCTCGGGTTCGGAATTCACCCGGATGCCCTTCTTGTGCCTGGGCACCACGGTGCAGGCGGGAAGGAGAAAAGCCAGGGCCAGGAGGGCGGGGGAGGTCGAACGCAGGATTCTCTTCATGGTTCTCTTTTCCTCTTCTTCCAGGCTCCCGGGGGAGGACCCGGATCTATTTACGGTTTTCCCGAAACCACGGCGGGTTCCGGAGCGGGCTGGGAGGTCAAGGGAGCCGGCCCCCCCCTGAGTGAGGGAACCAAGCCGATCACGTAGGTATTGTAGCCGTCTCTCACCTGGACCCGAACCTTCTGGGGAGCCCCCGTGGTCCGGCCGGAAAGGCCGGCCCGAAGAGTCACCGTGTGAACCCCGGCGGGCACTTCCAGCCTCAGCACCTGGAAACTCGCGGGCAGGAGGTCCCAGCACCGGAGGTCCGCCCTCTCCGAGGAGATCCAGAGAAGCCCCCCGAGAGAAATGAGAAAGTCGGAGAGGTTCTTCCGGGCCTTTTTCTTCTCACCTTTTCGGACCACGGCCTTCACGCCCTCCGTCACGGCGACCTTGAAGGCCCGCCGCACCAGGGCCCGGGCGATGATCTCGGGACGCATGGCCTTGAATTCGGCATCCGCCGTGGCTTCCACGTCGGTGACCACGGCAGTGACTCCTTCCTCCCTTCCGTCCACGTCCACGTGGACCTCCGTGGGATTCTCCTTGTAGAAGGCCAGGGCCGGGATCTTGACGGCCGAGAGAAGGGGAAAGGCCAGGTGCTTCCTGTGGGCCGCCCAGATCACCTGGGCCAGTCCCATGGCGTCGGCCCAGGCCTGGTCCTTGGGATCCGCCGTGGTTTCCACCCGGAAGGGCCCCCTTCCGCAAAGGACGAGCACGTGGAGAACGCCGTAACCCTTGGGGGGAAGCTTCCCTTGGCGGACCCGCTCCAGGTCCTCCTTCCCGTAGGCGAAATTCGGTTCGATCTCCAGGACCTTCTTGTAATTTCTCTCTGCAAGGTCCTGGGAGAGGGGGTCTTCCTCGGCCATGATGGCCCGCAGATAACACCCGAAGGCCACGAGCTTGTATGCCTTCTTGGGCATCTTCCCGTCGGGGAGCTTGTATGAGTCGATGATCCTCATCTGCTCCTCGAGGACCTGCAGGGCGTAGGAAGCAGCGTCCCCCACCCTTCCCGCCAGGTCCGCGACGGCGAGCACCGCCCTCACCAGGACCCGCTCGTAATCCGCCCCCGCGTAATCAAGTTGCCGGTCGTCCAGGAAGAGGGACTTGAAACTCTCCATGAAGGACAACCCGGCCAGCTCGTCCATCCTGTCCCGGGCGAAACGAAGGTCCTCCAGGGTCTTCTTCGGGGCTTCCAGGGCAAGGTGGACGATTCCCTGGTCCAGGGCGTAGAGGTGGGCGTCGCCGGGATGGGCCTTCCTGGCGGCACTCAGCTCCTTGGCGCAATCCGCGTAGCGGCCGGCGTCGAAATCCGCGCGGATCCGGGCAAGGGGATCGGCGGCGCAACCGGCGAGCAGAAAGAGCAAGCCGAGAAGCGCCGCCCGACGGAGTCCGGGTGAAGAAATCCCCCTCATGGCGGCCCCTGGAAGATCAGTGGTATTCCTTCCTGATCCTCTGGGAGACCTTGTCGTCCCAACCGGTCTTCACGTCCACCATCTCCAGGGTGAGCATGTAGTTCCTCTGGTGGACGCCCTCTCCCCGGGTGGACCCGGTGGTGATCTTGGCGAAGAGC
The DNA here is from genome assembly GCA_027011425.1 of Planctomycetota bacterium. GTDB lineage: Bacteria > Planctomycetota > UBA1135 > UBA1135 > JALUZX01 > JALUZX01. The sequence continues at coordinate 1,200 of JALUZX010000837.1, read as the reverse complement.
AAGCAGTCCACGGGCATCTTCTGGGCCTCCAGGGACTGCAGGAAAAGTCTCCGGTACCTGGGAAGGAAAAGCTGGTCCCTGGTGACCCGGGAATCCCTAAGGGCCGCCTCGATGAAGCGCCGGCTCACAGTCCTGTAGACATTGGAGCGGTTGACGCTGGTATCGATCAGCTCGTAGATCTGGGCCCGCCAGTCTCCGAGTTCCTCCACGCCCCTGGAATCGATCCCGAGGAAAGCGATCTTCATCTTCCCGGGACGCCGGTTGAGGCTGGCCTGGTGCAGTGAGAGAAGCTTCTGGACGGCCCCTTCGACGAGCCGGTCGTAGGTGGCCGCGCCCGCCCTCCTGGCGCCTACCACGTCCTGTTCGGTGTTGGTCATGATCCTGCCCTTGGGAGTGGAACAGGCGGCGGCCAAGACGCAAAGAACGCTGATGGAGAGAATGTTCCTGGTCCAGCGCATGAGTTCTTCCTTTCTCGTGTTCATTTCGACGAAGCCATGATCAAATCCGACGAGCCTGGGCACCCTTTCCCGGCATCGCGGCGGAAAACGTCCCGTTCCGCCCGGTTGGACGGCCGGGGAAGGCCCCGGTCACTTTTTCTCTTCTTCCTCCGTCCCTTGGCGGGCCTCTTTCCGGCCCTGAAGGATCACGCTCTTCCCCTCACCCGAAGATGGACTGTAGGGGCGATCCACGCCCGTGACGGGTTGGTGCGGTGCGTATTCAGGCCCGCGACACCCGCTCCAGGGAAGAAGCAGAAGTGCGAAAAGGAGCGAGGTCCAAGCCCCGCTCTTGGCGAAAGGTTCCAACGGCCTGCCGCTCATGGCGCCTCCTCTTTGATTTCCGTCCGGCCTCCCCGTAAAAGCCGCTAACCGCCGACTTGGATGGGTCTGCTTTTATAGAGCAACCGCCCCCCCTCGGCAAGGAGGATACCCTTCAAACCAGGAATTCCAGCCCGATGGAACAAAGCCCCCTGTGACGAGGTAAGGTTCGTAGAGGGAGGCCTGCCGGGATAAGGCCCGCCACAAGGAAGCCTCCCCCCCCGTGGCCACGCAGGGCGCATCTTTCCCGGCCAAGGGACGAAATTCCTCCACGAGCCTGTCCACGAGCCCTGCGAAGCCCAGGGAGATCCCCGCCCGGATGCACTCCTTGGTGGAGGCCGGGGGAAGGCCGGGTAGGGGACCGGGCGTCACGTCCTCCGGAAGG
>JALUZX010000836.1 GCA_027011425.1 Planctomycetota bacterium | reverse complement strand
CCCTCCCACCCAAATAGGTGGAGGCCAACAACTTGCCCCCAAACCGATCCAATTTGGACAAAAACAAGGTCCATTGAATCCCATTTCTAACAGGATTCCAAATCATAAAAGAACCTTTAGTCGTTGGAAAATCTGTTGATGCAGTGCCCCCATATAAATAAATTCCTCCTCCTGAATCCAAGGAGAGCCATGCAACACCATCGGCGTCCTTTCCCCCCAAAAAAGTACAGAACCTCAACATCGAAGCCTTGCCGTCCATTCGTAAAACAATTGCGTCAAAAGACCCATGATTGGTTGATTGATAACACCCTTTTGTTACGGGAAAATCCGGAGATGCTGCCCACCCGGATAACACTAAATCACCGTTCTTTGCTCGAGTCACGTTAAAAATACTATCGACACCGTTACCACCAATAAATGATGAAAAAACAAGCTTTGGGTCCAAAGTAAGTGGACAATGGAGTTTCCGCCCAAATGCTTCGAAGCCGAATTTTGTCTTTCCAAGGATCTGGTACCCAACTTTGACAAAATGCCTCCTCCCACCTTCTTTAACCCATGCTTTGGGTGCAGGTTGTTTCAAAGGCCCAAGGGAGGTCTTCACCACAAGGGATCCGTCCTTGTCAAGGTAAAGCCCCTCTCCCCCCTCGACTCCAACAACAACCTTATCCAGGTCAGCCCCTGGTTCCAGAAGAAGGTCATACTCGAACCCTCCTTCCCCCGCCGCCATCCGGAGCGTTATTCCCGGGTAGAGCCCATTCCATTCCAAACCTCTGTATCCCCTGAGACCAGACCTCCACCGACTGGGGTCGTTTCCCAGGAAAAAATTATACGTTCCTGAAGCCATGTCCACCCCGTGGACTTCAGCCCCAGAGGCCCCGAGAAAACGAAAGCCAAGCCCCACCATCTTGTCCTTTTTCCCCGCGCCTCCTCTCTTCCTCTCTTCCATTTCATTCAAGTTACTCCGCAGGTCCTCCCCACTTGCGAGGCTCAGAGTCCAACCCCTCTCCTGGGCGAAAAGCCCGATCCCCCCCATAACCCCCCTGAAAAGAAAAGGACCTTTCCATTGCCCCAAGTTGGGGATGAAGGCGGAGGCATATTCGTGGGGGACAGCTTTTCCCACAACCAAAGGGGTGGAACAGCTTCTTTTGGAATAATTCCCCTTTAAAAGACAGCCATTACCATTGTAGGATACATAAAAAATCCCCACAAGAAACAAAATAATCGCCGAGAAATAAACCCTTGCCCACATCCTCCTCTTTCTTGTTATTCTTGGTTCCATGGAATTCTCCTTTTTTCGTTAAAATTCCCACTCCCTGTATGATCACAGGGAGTGGGGGACATGCCTATTAATTTCTGAAAAATCCCGAACTAGGATTCCTCATTCCTTTTTCAAGTGAGCCTTGATCCATTCCTTACCCCTTTTGTCCAAGGAAAGGATGATATCTTTTCCTGGCATGGGTGTGAACTTCATAGAAGGCGGTTGATAACCCTTTGAGGAATTCAATTGGGGATCCGGCCCTTCCACCACAAGAAAAGTTTGCATATTGTGATAGGGCGTTCCATTGGCATCCACATTCTGGCAATTGAATCTCACTCCAAGCCATGCAGTATTCGGGCAAAAGTCCGGCCCTCCCGGAGAAATATCACCAACCCCCCATGGTGGCACACAAACTGTAATATTCTGGTTTCCTTGAAAACCAATTGGCCCGAATTGTTGGGTGTTACCGACGAGATAACCCTGGGGTGCAAACCAAGGAAAGGAGTAACAGTTGTCGATTTCCAGGGATGCTGACTAATGTAAGGATCTCCTGTATCGAAGATATTGTTAACAATCATAGGAAGCGCCAAGCCGACTGGATGTTGATTAGGATTGGGAAAATATACCCCACTCCAGATGCCAAACTGATTCCAAGAAATTGTATTGTTGGCAATAATACAGTGGGGAACTTTCCCTGAATTTGGGTCCTGTAAAAGTGCGATCCCAATTGTGTTATTGTATATAAAACAATTGGAGATGGTTGCGTGAACTTCAACATCAATACCAATCTTGATACCAGCCCCGTTGTAAATCAACACATTGGAACCCGGTTCCTGGTCCGTCCTGGCTCCCCGAATACCGATGGAATCGATAAAGGTCCATCTACGGGTTGTTTTAGATGCTCCGGTCAACTCAAAAATTTTCACCGCAAGCGTTGAGGACGTTTCCCCATGGTGCTCCCGGGCGTCGAAGATGGCATCCAAAGCGGAAGTGCCCTGGATAGAAACCCTTTCTGGGATCTGGAGGGGAAACTTTTCCCCATTGTAAGGAATCCTCGATTTGGGGTCGATGGGGACAGGTTTTCCGGTTTTATCCAGCGTCGGCCCGTAGAGACCCGACATGCAGTGGATAATGATGTAATCGACAGATTTATTCCCGATTGTTTTGGGAAGGCTCCCAAAATTGTCCTTAATATATTTGAGAGCCCAGCCTACAGTTTTGAACGCAAACGGTGCGTGCCGGAGCACCCCGCTGATGGACGAAGGAAGGGGATGGTTCTGCAAGGCTGAAGGCCTGCCGGGAGAATTCAGCAAGGGCCCCTTTGGGTTGTACCACTCGATGTTGTTCGGTTGCGGTGCCTGGCTGTAAGCCAAACCATCACTCCCGTGGATGGGGTCCACGTAAACATGGAAAACAAAGTGGGTGCGGCTTCCCGTCTGGGCAAAGGCCGGCGAAGCGATCAGACCCACCAGGACAAGGCCGATCAAAAGAAAAAGAAGGATTTTGGTATTCATGACACTCTCCTCCGCGATTATCAGAAAAACCAGAAAGGCCCGCTGGAGGAAAGGTCAGGGGGGGCCGCGGAGGAGAGGGAGAAGAAAGGGTGACGGTGGCTTTAGACAACCTACAAGGTGGAATTTGACTGACTTGCAAAACCCGTGCCATTAGCCGGCCATCCCCAGAAAACCCTTCTCAAAAGGCAAAAATCTTTTTCCCGAGTTTTCTAATCTTTTTCAAGGTCGCAGATTTTAAAACTCTCTAGCGCCAGGTCAAGAGGTATTTTTAAATTTTTTTTCTTTCCCTACCCTTTTCTCTTAGCAATCCAGGGAAATTGGCTCAATCCTTGCCAAACCCCTTTTATCCCGGCCTCTTTTTGGTTTGGCTCGTCCCTCATGGGAGTGTTTCAGAATGAAACTCGGGACGAATTTCCCCCTTTGTCCGGGATGATCCAAATAGGTTTGTCACGGAGGCCCCGAATTGCCGGCCATGGAGGGCAACCGGATGGTCGAGGGACGCGTGGGTGATCACCCCGCACATCGGGTACCGAGACCCGAGAGCGCCAAGGTTGCCCCGTTGATCCAGGCTTACTGCAGGGTCTCTAAGGATCATCCGGGCTGGTCAGGGATTCTCCCAAAGGCCGCCCTGGTCCACTTCCTGGAGGAAAGTTTGCAGGGGAAGGATCTCGATCCCGTCTTCCGTCTTCTGCCGGTCCCGGCCCAGGTAGACCAGGATCTTCCGGGCGAGCCCCGGAAGATCCCCCAGGGCGCGGAGACCGGAGGCGTGGCTCTTCTGGAAACGGTCCGCCGATTTGACCTCGATGGCGACCTTCTCCTCCCCCTTCCTCAAGAGAAAGTCCACCTCCTTCCTGGAGGGAAGGTTGACGGACCAGTAACCCCAGTCGTCGAAGAGTTTCCTGTATTCTTTGTACGCCCTGAGAACGACGGCCACCCACCCTTCCAGCAAGCTTCCCTTCTCCTCCGGGCCCGGAGGACCCAGGGCGCCCCGGACCGCCCTGGGAAGCCCCGGATCCACCCAGTAGAGCTTGGGATGCTTTCGTTCCCGGACCTTCTCTTTCAGGGGGAAGGAGGGAAGCTTGAAGGTGATCAGCGTATCTTCGGCGATCTCCAGGTAACCTTGGACCGTCGCCCTGGCCACCCCGGCGTCTCTCGCGAGGGAAGAAAGGTTCAGAACCTGGGCGTGGAAAAGGGCCAGGACGGGAAGGAAACGGGCGAAACCGGGGAGGTTTCGGACCAGGGCCTCCGCCTGGATTTCTTCCTTCAGATACATCTGGACGTATGCGACCAAGGTGTCGGCCTTGTCCGCCGCCTGCCAGACCACGGGAAGGGCCCCGTAACGAAGAACCTCTTCCAGGTCGAAGTCCCCGCCCAATTCGGCGGGGAGAAAGGGAAACATGAAGCGGCGGACCGCCCGGCCCGCCAGGAGGTTGGTTCCCTGTTTTTTGAGCTTTCTGGCGCTGGAACCGCAAAGGACGAAGCGGTGCCCTTGGCCCTCCATGAAGCGGTGGACCTCGTTGAGGAGGAGGGGAAGGCGCTGGATCTCGTCCAGGACGATCGTGGAGCCGGGAGTCAGGGCCCGGAGCTTCCGGCCAAGGAGGCCCGGGTCGGCCAGGAGGTCCTGGTAGACCTGTAGGTCCAACAGGTCGATCCTCATGGCCCGGGGAAAAGTGGCCTTCAACCAGGTGCTCTTTCCGGTCCCCCTGGCCCGGATGATTCATGAAGGTCCTGCTGCAAACCCGGATCTACCAGCCATTGCGGGCGTCCTCGGGTCTCGGATCCTCGACGTGCTATAAAGCACGCCTCCGGTCCTCGACCCTGCGGGTGCCCACACTGGCAGGCATCTCCGGGTTTTCGCGACGAACCTTCATGAATCGTCCGGGCTGGCACCAAAAAGGAAAAAGGATCCTTCCGGCGGTTTCAGGAGGCGGGGGTAGAATTTTTTGTTCACCAGGCCGTCATTTTACTTAGTTTTTTGACGACAAGGTGGTCATTTTTCTCAGTCTGGTCCCCCATCCCGATTCGAGGCAGGGGGAGGGGCAAGAGGGCTTGTTCCCTCCAGGAACCGGCCTAGACTCGGAGGGTTCCTCTTGAACGGCCATCCAAGACCCCAGAGGCAGGTCCATGAAAACCAAAGCTTTCTTTCACTCGTCCCTCCTTCTTTGCGCTCTTTTCGCCCTTCTGGGTCCGGGCCGTGCCCAGACCCCCATCGTCCAGGGGGTCTCCAAGGTCATCGGAAGCGGCGCCGTGGGCCCCCTCATGGG
>JALUZX010000835.1 GCA_027011425.1 Planctomycetota bacterium | reverse complement strand
GCCCTGGGAGGGGCGCTCGCGGCGGGATGCCGGGCGCCGGACTTGGGAAAGGGCGGAAAGCCCCGGCGGCGGCCCAATATCGTCTTCATCCTGGCCGACGACCTGGGCTGTCATGATCTGGGCTGTTACGGCCAGGAGAAGATCCGGACGCCCAGCATCGACGATCTCGCCGCCCGGGGCATGAGGTTCACCGACCACTACGCGGGCTCTCCCGTCTGCGCTCCTTCCCGGTGCACCCTGATGACGGGCAAGCACACGGGCCGCGCATGGATCCGGAACAACGGTCTCCACCGACCCGAGGGGCAGGAACCCATCCCCGCCTCGGAGGTCACCGTGGCGGAGGTCTTGAAGAAGGCGGGTTACGCCACGGCCTGCGTGGGGAAGTGGGGCCTGGGCTATCCGGGTTCCGAGGGGGACCCGGTGAACCGGGGCTTCGACCTCTTCTTCGGCTTCAACTGCCAGACCAAGGCGCATCACTACTACCCGCCCTATCTCTGGAGAAACAAGGAGAAGGTCTTCCTGGAGGGAAACGACGGGGGGCCGACGGGCAAGGAATACGCCCCGGACCTCTTCCGGGACGAGGTCCTGAAGTTCATCGAGGGGAACAAGGACGAGCCCTTCTTCCTCTATTACGCCACCACGATTCCCCACCTTCCCCTCCAGGTCCCGGAGGATTCCTTGAAGGAATACCTGGGCAAGTGGCCCGACCCTCCATACAGGAAGAAGGGAAGGCGGGGGGGCTACAGCTTCTGCGCGCACCCCAGGGCCACGTACGCCGCCATGGTGAGCAGGATGGACCGCCACGTGGGCGAGATCGTCCGGCTCGTCCGCCGTCTCGGCCTTGAGAAGGATACGATCTTCTTTTTCGCTTCGGACAACGGCCCGGTCTACGACCGGTTGGGAGGGGCGGACTCGGCTTTCTTCGAGTCCAACAAGCCTTTCCGGGGGTTCAAGGGGAGCGTGTACGAGGGGGGGATCCGGTCCCCCTTGATCGCATGCTGGCCCGGGAAGATCCGGCCGGGATCGGTGAGCCGCCTTCCTTCGGCCTTCTGGGACGTCCTTCCCACTCTTGCGGAGATCGCGGGAGTGAGGCCGCCGAAAGGGCTCGACGGGATCAGTTTTCTGCCCACTTTGCTGGGGCGCCCCAAGGAGCAGAAGAAGCACGCCTACCTCTTCTGGGATTTCCCCGGGTACGGGGGCCAGGTGGCCGTGCGGATGGGGAAGTGGAAGGGGCTCCGCAGGAGGTTGCGGAGACATCCCGGCGCGCCCCTGGAGCTCTACGACCTGGAAAAGGACATCGGGGAGAAGCGCAACGTGGCGGCCAAATTCCCGGAGGTGGCGAAAAAGATCGCCCGGATCATGGTGGAGGGGCGCACCCCCGCGCCCTTGAAGCGCTCCAGGTTCTGGATCTACGGAAAAGGGGGCGGCACCCCACACCGAGGCCGGTAGGGGCCGGATCCCTCGTGCACGACCTTCGGGCGCCTGTCGGCGCCCTCGGGCGTGCTCTTCACGGGATTAGGGTGCACGCCTTTTTTCATGTGAAGAGTCCGCCGGAGCCTGCGTCGCGGGAGCGACGCAGGCGAACGTCGGACAGGGGAGGATGGGGAAGTCTTGGAAGGATCCGGAATTTTCCGATCCCTCGTGCACGACCTTCGGGCGCCTGTCGGCGCCCTCGGGCGTGCTCTTCACGGGATTAGGGTGCACGCCTTTTTTCATGTGAAGAGTCCGCCGGAGCCTGCGTCGCTTTTGCGACGCAGGCGAACGTCGGACAGGGGAGGATGGGGAAGTCTTGGAAGGATCCGGAATTTTCCGATCCCTCGTGCACGACCTTCGGGCGCCTGTCGGCGCCCTCGGGCGTGCTCTTCACGGGATTAGGGGGGGCCTCCCCTACAGGGCGGCAAGGCCGGCGAACCAGGCTGCTCCCCTGGGAAGGGCCTCTTCGTCCACGTCGAAGTCCGGGGCGTGGTTGGGGGCGGTGATCCCTTTCTCCGGGGCTCCCACGCCCAGGAAGGCGTAGAGGGCGGGGACCTTTTCGGCATACCGGGCGAAGTCCTCGCCCCCCATGAGGGGCTTTGGATCCGGGAGCAGCCCCTCTTCCCCGAAAAGGCTCCGTGTGACCTCAAGGGCCCTCCGATAAGCGTCCCGATCGTTTTCGAGAACCGGGTATCCTTTTTCGTAATTCAAGCGGGCTCCGCACCCCTGGGCCGCCGCGGCGGCCCGGGCCGTCTTTTCCAGGCGGCCCGGGATCCTCTCCCGGATCTCCCGCGAGAGGGTCCGGGTCGTGCCCTTGAGTTCCACCGTCGAGGGGATCACGTTGTGGGTACCCGAACCTCCCTGGATCGAGGCGACGCTGATCACCAGGGCCTCCAGGGGGTCCGTCCGGCGGGAGACCAGGGCCTGAAGGGCGGCCACCACCTGGGCCGCCGCCGGGACGGGATCGAGGAGCAGGTGGGGCATGGCGGCGTGCCCGCCTTTTCCCTCGATAGTGATCGTGAAGTTGTCCGCCGCCGCCATGAAAGGGCCCGGAAGGAGGGCGAATCGCCCCGAGGGAAGGCTCGGGAGGACGTGGAGGCCGAAGGCCGCGTCCACGCCTTCGAGGCACCCCGCCTCGATCAGGTCCAGGGCGCCGCCCGGGGGATGCTCCTCGGCGTGCTGGAAGAGGAAGCGGATGTTGCGCCTGGACGGAACTTCGCCCGAGGCCAAAAGCCGCGCCGCTCCGAGAAGCATGGCCATGTGGGCGTCGTGGCCGCAGCAGTGGGCGGCCCCGGGGTTTTGGGAGAGAAACCCCTTTTTCCATGGCCCCGGGGCCTCTTCCATGGCCAGGGCGTCCATGTCCGCTCGAAAGAGGAGGGTCTCCCCTGCGCCGGGGACCTCCAGGTCGGCCCACAACCCGGTCATCCCTTCGGGCCTGGTCACGGGAAGGCCCAGGCCTTCCAGGTATTCCGCCGCTTTCCCGGCCGTCTCCTTCTCGCGGTAAGAGAGTTCCGGGCGGGCGTGGAACCACCGCCTGAGCCGGCGGATCTCCTCCAATCCGGCCCGGGCCTTGCCAAAGATGTCCATGAAAGCCCCCTCCTGTCAGAGCCTGCAAGTCAACCTGGGTTTGGTCCTGTCGGTCTCATTCTTCCCCGGGAAAGGAGCCGGACCAAGGGGGAAGGCCATGGCCACATTGGAAACATTCCTTCCTCCCGCCCGGATTCTTCTACCCCTTTACCCGGGTTTCCGGGAAGGAAACTTCCCCGTGCAAAGGAGGACGTAGGTCTTGCCCGTGCAGGGCTCCCGGAAGCGGTGGACGATCTTGAAGCCGAAGCCCTTCCAGAAGTCCACCTCCTTCTTGTCGCTCTCGTCGCGCAGCACCAGGATCCGGGAGAGTTCCTCGGCGGCCTTCTCGGGATCGGAGGCCTTGTCCTTGTTGAGGGCGAAGCCGATGACCTGGGATCTTCCAAAAACCGTTAGACGGAAATTGTTGTAGACCTCGAAGTAGAGGTATTCCTCGTTGTCCAGGTAGGGGACGCCGATGGCGTACCGGGCGGGATCCTTGGTATTCTGTAAGACGTAATCGATTGCTTCCCGGACTCCGCCCCGGTATTTCCAGAGTTCCGCCATGTAGCCGTCGTAGCCCGGGCCTTTCACCAGGATGAAGGTGTTCCCCGCGAAAAGAAGAAGGAAGAGGGTGGCGGAGGCCCACCTCCAGCGGAAACGCTCCAGGAGGGACCTGAGCCCCAGGGTGATGAAATAGGCGTAGCAGGGGACGACGGGGAGGAGATATCGTCCTTCCGGGAAGGAAAAGGTCAAGGCCACGGCGTAGGAAGCGAAGAGGACGGAAGCGAAGACCCGGGCGGAGGCCAGCTTGTCCTTCAAACCCTTGAAAAGGCCGAAGAGCCCCACGGGGAAGGCCGCAAGCCAGAGGAGGTGGACCGAGCCGAGGGTCCAGAGGGCGTCGTCCCGGGTCCAGTCGCCCAGGTCGTCCCGGAGAAAGAGGATGTGCTGGTCGAAGAGCTTCTGGAGCTTGTCGGGAAGAAGGCTCGGGTCGAGCTTGGCGAAGGAGACCGCTCCCCCCCTGGTCTGGAGGAATTTGTAGGCCTTCTCCATGAGGTGGGCGTAAGGCTCTCCCTGGGTCCAGGCGATGATGAAGGTGGCCGTGAGGAAGAAGACCCCTCCCAGGAGGACCGCCCCGAAGAGGTTGAGGTCCAGGATGGTTTCCTTGAGGCGACCGGACCAGGCGACCAGCAGGAGGAAGAACAGGGGAAGGAAGAACATGGGCGGGTAGGGGACCATGGCGAAACAGGCGGTCCCTGCGCCCAGGAAATAGAGATATCCCTTGTTTCCGGTTCGGCAATAATCGGCGGTCCACTTCACCATGACCCAGAAGAGGAGGAAGGTGAACATGAAGTGGGGGACCACGGTCCGGATGAAGAGGAGATAGGGGGGCGCGGTGGCGAGAAAACCGAGAAAGAAGAGCTTGTCCCTCCAGGTCCAGCCTTCGCTAGCGCGAAGGAGGCTCGCGGCGGTGAGGCAGCCCAGAAGGCCGAAGAGGGCTCCCAGGACTCTCAAGAGATCGACCACGCCCCGGGGGGGGATGCCGAGGGCGCGCTGGAGGAGGCTCATGGGGATCGAGAGGGGGAGGAATTCTGCGGCCCACCAGGTGCGGTAACGGTGCTGGGAATACTTGTAGCCCCGGAAGTTGTCGTCGTAGCCCTTGTTGAAGGAGAGATTGTTGACGAAGATCCCCAGGGTGGCGCTGTCGTAGTCCAGGTAGGGCGGGTGGCAGCGGGGCTGGAACCAGTAACCCGCCGAGGAGAAGAGGAGAGCCAGAAGGAAGAAGAGGTCCAGGAAGAGACGGGTCTTGCTCCTCCCTCCCCAGACGGGGAAGGGCTGTTCTCCCCGTGCTTCCCGGGATTCTTCGCTGGGGGGATCGTGTTCCATGGTCCTTTCGATGTGGAAGCCTCCTTCCCTTCCCGGGTAACCTGGGAAGGGGGGGATTTCCCGGGGTTTTTTCTCCCCGGAAGCATGGCCGGCTCGACTTGGACTGTCTTGTGT
>JALUZX010000834.1 GCA_027011425.1 Planctomycetota bacterium | reverse complement strand
CCTCTTCCCCGGGCCGCCAAGAGCCGGCCCGACTCCACCCCCTTGGCCTCGCTGGAAGTGATTCTCTCCGGGAAGGCCTGGCGCCTCCTCCCACAGGGGAGCCTGACCCTCCTTCTCAAGGGTCCCGCTGGAGTCTCCCGGATGCGACCCGTGGTGGGAAAACCCCTGGCGTGGAAGGACCTCCCGCCCGGCCCCTGGGCCCTCCGGCTCGTGCCCTCACCGCCCGGCAAGGAAGCCCGCACCCTCTGGAAGGGGAAGACCCGACTCGTTCCCGGGAAAAAGGCGATCCTGGAGATCCCGGCCCCCCCCCTGGCGGCCCTCCAGGGGCGGGTCGTTCTCCAGGGCAAGGGGAACGGAAAGACTCCCCCCGGGCCAGCCGGCCTCCAGGTCCGCATCTATACGTCCGGCGGGGTAAGGACCACCCGAACCGACGTGCAGGGCCGTTTCTCTTTCAAGGGGCTCCTTCCCGGGCCCGCCTTGCTGGTCCTGGCCGGGGGCCCTTCGTCGGGACTGGGGGGGACCTGCCAGGAGATCCTCCTCCAGGGCGGAACCCCCTCCAAGGTGACCCTGGAACTCAGACGCTAGTCTTTTCCTTCTCCAGGGAGACCGCCACTCCGCCCCCTTCCAGGGCCGTGCAGACCAGGAGGTCGGAAAGGACGGGCCGGACTGCATGCCTGTAGAGGGTATACGCCTCAAGCGCAAGTTCTTCCTTGACCCGCTCGTCCTTCCACTCCCGCCGCGCCAGGAGGATGTCCCTGTGGGGAACCGCCGCCAGGACCGACTCGCCGGGAGCAAGACCCATGAGCCTGTCCAGGATGAACAAGTGCGCCGCCCCGTAACCCTCCGGATCCTCCAGGCGTCCCCGCCCGTCCAGGGACCTGCCCAGGGAAACCAGGTTTCGGAGGGATAGATTCTTCAATGTCGCCGGAGGAACCCCCCAGGCATCCATGTGGGATTCGTTGACGAAGGTCATTCCCTTCCCTTCGTCCATGACGAAGAGCATGTAGAGACCGGCCCCGATCTCGATCCTGACCAGCCTCCCTTTCCCGAAGCGGGGGGAGAATTCCTTCAGGAAACCTAGGGGGCGCACCTGGGGGAAGAGCAGGTCCACCACGTCCTCGAAGGGAGGAATGGACCGGTTTGAGAGTTCCCGGCCCAATTCCTCGAGAAACTCGTCCAGGACCGGGCCCAGGGATTCCGGGTTCTTCCCGTACCAGGAGTAGAGGAGGCTGAAGTCCACCACCACCTCCTGGTTTTCCACACGGAGGACCGCATAGGATGGGACAACCATGGATAGGAGTTTCACCCCCGGGTGGAAAACCGCCAGGTAGGAGGCGAGCCGGTCCCGGAAGCCCTCCAGGCCCGGACCCCGCCCTCGCCTCCTCCGGAGGCCTTCCAGGGGGTTCCGGGTCCAGTGCAGGAGATTCATGGAGGGGCGGCTTTCTTTGCTGGGTGCACACCTTCATCATCGACCCCCCGCAGCCGTTCCCTTGAAACCCTGCCGGGCTCCCCGGAAAGACACCCAGGGGACGCCGGGATGGAGCCGGAAAACAGCCTCTTCCACGCAGGCGCCGGGGCCCGAAGGGATTGCAAGGTTCGCCCCCCCTTCGCCCCACCTGCTTCCCCATGGGAGGCCCCCCGGAATCTTATGCCCCGGTGAAGGCGAAAAGATTCTCCGGGGGAGTGCCTGGAAGCAGGCGTCCGGAAGGGGCCTGGATCCAGCGCCCCTCCCCCTTCATGGCCTCCCGCAGAGCGCGGGCCGCCCCGGCGATCTCCCCAGGCGTCCCCTCCAAGAGAAGAGCCGGGTCCATTCCGCCCGCCAGAATAAATTCCCCCCTCCGGCGCCGGGCGGAAACCAGGGTCTCCCAGGGAAGATCCCCCCGGGGCGGCGGCGGTGGAGCCACGAGCCCTTCCACCCCGAGTTCCAGGATCTCCGCCAGCCTGTCCGCCGCGAGAGGGGGAAGGGCGTAGAGCACAGGAATTCCATCCTCCCGGAATCGACGCGCCAGATCCCCGTCCACTGGCCCTACGAACTCCTTCCAGGCTCCCTTGGAAAGAGCGCCCGCCCCCGTTTCGCCCGCGTCGATCACCAGGACCTCCGCGCCTGCCCGAGCCAGGGCCCTTCCCAGGACCGCCGTCCCCCGTCCCAGAGCCTGGAGGCACTCCTCTGCGAGCAGGGGTTCCGCCACGAGGAGTTCCACCAATCCCTCGAACCCCATGGCTTCCATCAACTGGCTCAGGGGATCCAGGAGCAGGGCCCCCGCAACGGTCTCTCCACGGGTCTCCGCCAAAAACCGCCTCACCGGGTCCGTATAGAACCCAAGGGCCTCTTCCCCCCCCTCTTTCATCTCCTCCTGTCTCTCCACGCTCCACGCCCAGGGCGCCAGGGGATCCAGGTAGAAGAGTTCCTCCGGGTCCAGGTTCTCCGGGTCCCAGGAGCGATCCATTCCCGGGGGAGGAAAAAACCTGGGGTTTCCCCGGGACGGAAACTCCAGCCGCCCGCCCCCCTCCAGGACTACCTGGAAGAAATCGGCGTCCCCCAGGGTTTCAAGGATCCGCCCCTCCCAGGCCGGGTCGGGCCCGGGCCCGGCCAGAACGATCCCGTCGAACCTCCCTTCCCGGAGCAAACGGGCCAGGAGGGCCGGCCTGGTCCCGGGGTCCAGCCAGAAGCCCTCCGGGTCCGGGGCGAAGGCATCCAGGAGGAAGCCCGCCTCCGGCCGGACAAGGAAGGGAGGGGCCCCCGGGTCCTCTCCCGCGAGCAGCCTCCGGAGGGGGTTTTGCGGCCCTTCTGCCTCCCCGCCAGTCCCCGCGACGGTCACAGGAACTTCCTCAAAAGAGGCTGGAGCTTCAGCCGGGCCCGGTGGATCCGGGACCGCACCGTGCCGATGGGGATTCCCAGGGCCTGGGCGATCTCCTCGTAGGAGTAGCCCTCCATGTCCCTGAGCACCAGGACCTCCCGCATCTCCCCGTCCAGAGTCTCCAGGGCCTTCAGAATCGCTCGGCCCAACTCGCGGGAGGCCGTGCTCCGAACCGGCCCCATCTCCCGGGAGGCGGGCTGAAGAAAGAAGTTCGAGTCCTTGTCCCCCAGGGGGGCGTCCAGGGAGAGAGTCGTTCCCTTCCGCTTGAGGGCCGTCCTCCGGCGGTGCTGTTGGACCCAGAAATTGAGGGCGATCCGCTTCAACCAGGGGCCGAAGCCCGTGGTGCCCGTAAAAGAAGGAAGCCCCTTCCAGGCCCGGAGGAAGATCTCCTGGGTCATGTCCTCGGCCTGGTCCCGGTGAGGTCCGAGAAGCCGGCGGCAGAGGTTGTAGATCCGGCCCTGGTAAATCTCCACCAGGGCGCGGAAAGCCTGGGGATCCCCCTCCCGCGCCCTGGAGACGAATTCAGCCTCCCCGGCGGCCGGTTCCCGCGGAGCCTCCGGCGAAGGAGTGGAACCGGGCCCCGCAGGCTCCCCCCTGGGGCCTTCCCGTGTGGGCCTGGGCTGGGACAAAGACGTACCTCCCATGGTCGGGCCGTTTTTCCTTCCCCCTGAACTTACGGGTTCCGACCCCTGGAAGGAAGAAGGTGCTCCGGCCCCGGCCCAGGCCCAGGACGCCATGAGGTGGGAAGGCCAATAAGAAAGGGGAGGGGGGCGACCCCTCCCCTTCCCTGTCTCCCGCTCTCCTTCTTGGCTTTGAATCGGTCAGGGCATGGGCTGGCCCAGGAGGCTCGTGGGGGCCGGCTTGGGCCCCGGAGAGGGAGGCGTGACCGGCCGGGTCGGCCGGGTCTCCGGCCTGGGAATGGACACAGTCGGCTCCGGCTTGCTCCCTTCCTTCTGGGCCTCCAGGGTGAGTTCCAGCCACTTGCGGAAATCCCCGTTGGAAGGATCCCGGGCCAGGGCCTTTTCGAACCAGGCCCGCGCCCCGTCGGGGTCGTCGCCGCACAGCGCGGCCATCCCCAGCCCGCCCATAGCTTCGGCGCATTCGGGCTCGAAGGCCAGGACCTGCTGGAAGGAGTCCGCCGCCCTTTCCAGGTCTCCGATCTGGAGATGGAGGATCCCGAGCTGGAAGAAGAGTTCCGCGCACCCTTCGGGGGACTGGGCCGCCTGGATCCAGTTGGGGGTATAGGTGACGAAGGGGATTCTTACGTCTGCCCGTGTATCCCTCTCGGCCTTGAGGAGGATCAACCCCGTCTCCCCCACTTCACGAAGGGCGTGGATCGAAAATCCTCCAGCCAGCTCCACGATCCTGGCCAGGAAGGCCGGGTCGTAGGCGTGCAGGTGCCCTTCCATCCTCGGGCCCTCGGCGCCCCTTCCGTCCACGGCCAGGATGATGAGATTGCCGTGCTCCCTCAGGACGCGCCTGGCTTCCCGGATGACCCGGAAGGGATCTGGAAAGGCCTCGATGGTCAAGGGAAAGACCAGGTAGTCCAATTCCCCTTGAGAGAATACCAAGAGAGAGTCGGCCGGAACGGTCAATTCCTTGCCTTCCGCCTTGGCCGCGTTGCTGGAGAAAGGATGGACCCGGATGATTTCCTCCGAGATCCTCTCCCCTCCCACCTGGGCGCCCCTGCCCCTGAGGAGGGGCTGGATGGTGTTCTTTACGACCGCCTCGAAGAGTTTGTCCATTTTTTGCCACTCCCTTTGCCGGCAAACGAGCCCCACCAAACCGACCGGGGGCTTCTCTTCCCTTCCTTCGGTCGGAAGGGAGTCCCTCCTTGAGCCACCCGGGCGGGAACTTCCCTTGCCATGGATGTCTAGGCGGGACAGGGGATCAGGACCCTATCGAGGTTTCCCCCCGTGAAGCGTCCGCCGGAGCCCGGGGCGCCGATGCCTCTTTTTTCCGTGAAGCGTCCGCCGGAGCCCGGGGCGCCCCAGGCGACCCGGGCGAACGTCGGACAAGAGGGATCCCTGAGTCCTCGAAGGATCCCACACTCGTGGGTCTTCCCTGGCACGACGTTCGGGGCCCTTCGGGCCCCTCCGGCGTGCTCTTCACGAGTTATGGGCGCCCCAAACGCCCCCGCCCCCCATCCACCCTCGTATACAATGGAAGGTCTGGACCAAGGAG
>JALUZX010000833.1 GCA_027011425.1 Planctomycetota bacterium | reverse complement strand
CCGCCCCCTTTTTTCCAAGGCCCAAGGACACCCCCCCTGGATCCCGCGATTTTCCTGGATTCCGGGAGGATCTCTCCTTTTCACGCTTTCCCCGAAAGCCTATAATCCCCCTGGCTGTTCGATCGAACCGAGTTGTTTCCTTTCCTCGTTCTCCGTCTCTCCAAGGAGGAGGCACATCCATGAACAAGGGCGAACTCATCGAAAACGTTCAGAAGACCCTGGGCAAAGACGTCTCCAAAGCGTTCTCGGAACGTTGCGTCAACGCCGTGATCGAGAGCATCACCAAGGGCCTCAAGAAGGACAAGACCGTCCAGATCATCGGGTTCGGCACCTTCACGGTGAAGCAGCGGAAGGCCCGGACCGGCCGGAATCCCCAGACGGGGGAGACCATCACCATCAAGGCTTCCAAGAGCGTTTCCTTCAAACCCGGCCAGAAGCTGAAGAACACCATCAACTGATCTTTCGGCTCAACGCCTCAAGCCAAGCGTTTCCGGAGGATTCCCGAGGCCAGGACTTCTTCACCTTCGTAGAGGACGGCAGCCTGGCCTGGGGCAAGGGCCCATTCAGGCTCGTGAAAGCGGACCAGGGCTCTCCCTGAAGGAAGCCTCTCCAGGGTCGCAGGGACTCCCGGGCTTGTGCTTCGAACCTTGACGCGGCCCTGGAGGCGTCCACCTTCCGGGACATCCCGGAAAAGGTTGAGGCCTGCAAGAAGGGCTTCTCTGCAGGCCAAGTCTTCTTTGTCCCCCACCACCACCCGGGCCTGACCCGGGTCCAGGGAGATCACATACCGGGGCTTGTCTCCAGGGGGCAGGCCCTTTCGCTGGCCCACAGTGAAACGGCCCACCCCTTCGTGCCTTCCCAGAACCCGACCCTGGAGATCGATCACTTCTCCAGGCTTGCCCATTCCCTTGCCCGCCGAGACCAGGATGTCCCTGTAGGTCCCCGAGACGAAACAGAGTTCCCGGGATTCTTTCCTCTTGAGGAGCCAGGACCAACCCTCCCGGCGGGCCATTTCCCGGACTTCCTCCTTGGAGAATTCCCCCAGGGGGCAGTAGAGAAATCGCAACCGCTCCCTGGGAACCCAGGAGAGGAAATAGCTCTGGTCCCGGGGGAGGAAGGCCCCCTTGAAGAGGCGTCCCTCCTCCCGGTTCACCCGGACATAATGGCCCGTGGCCAGCCCACGAGCGCCCCGGGCGAGAGCCCTTTCCAGGAGAACCCCTGTCTTGACCAGCCTGTTGCAGAGCACGCAAGGGTTGGGGGTCCTCCCGTGGAGATAGGAGGAGACCAGGGAGGCCCGAATCTTCGAAAAAGCGCCGGAGAGATCCTGGACCACCAAGGGGATTCCCAGGGCCCGGGCCACCTCTTTCGCAGAGGTCAGGGCCGGGGATTCCTCGCCGCCGGGCTGGAAGAGGAAATGGTGACCTTCCAGGGCGAACCCCCGACGAAGCAAAAGGAGGCCCGCCACGGCGGAATCCACGCCCCCCGAAAGGGCCAAGGCAAGAAGAGGTTTGGACATCACCGGCGCTCCCGGGCACTCCCCTCCGGGAGGGAAACCAGGAAAAGACCTGTCCCCCGAAAGAGTGCTTCCTATACTGTCCCTCCCTCTTTTCCTTTGCCAGGACGAGGCAGGAAACAAGGATTTCCAAGACAAGGTTCCCAAGGTTTGGAATGAACATGAAAGAAACGGTTTTCGCCCGCCCTCTCCCGGCAGGACTGGTCTTCCTCCCGGGCCTGGCCGGATCCCCCCAGAACGAAAAGGTCGGCTCCAGCTCGGGAGCCATGCCCGGAGCCACGGGCCGCCAAGGCGCCGCGCCTCCCCCCGCCCAGACCGGGACGACCCAGGCAGCGGGAGGGAAGAAGCAAAAAGGCCAACCCCCCCCTGCGCCACGAGTAATCCCCAGTTCCTGATCCTCATGCTGGCCATGGTGGCCTTCTTCTACTTCTTCATGATCCGGCCCCAGCAAAAGCAGGAGAAGAAACGCAAGGCCATGCTGGCCAGCCTCAAGAAGAACGACAAGGTGGTCACCACCTCCGGCATCTACGGCACCGTGGCCGCCCTGGACGAGAGGACCGTCACCCTGAAGATCGACGAAAAAGGGGACGTGCGGGTCAAGTTCGACCGCTCCGCCATCTCGGGCATTCTGAACAGGCCTTCCCCCGACCAGGGCTGAGTCCCATGGAGGAGGGGGAAAGGGGGAGGAGAAGGCCCGAGAGGACATCCCTGGGCCGCAGGGGGGAACGAGTCGCCCGGGAATACCTGGAAAAGAGAGGCTACAGGATCGTGGCCGTAGACTTCCGCCTGGGACACCACCAGGCCGACCTGCTGGCCTGGGAAGGGGGGAGACCCGTGGTGGTGGAGGTCAAGTCCGCCTGGGGAGACTTCCGCCCGGAGGTCAATTTCCGGCCTTCCCAGGCGGAAAGACTGCTTCGTCTCGGGGCCCGGTTCTTCGCCCCCTTCTTCAAGAACCGGACCATCCCGGTGAGGCTGGATCTCGTTACGGTCCATTTCTCCCCCACTTCCCTACCCCAGGTCCGGGTCTTCCGGGACCTCCGGCTCCTTCCCTGAGCCCGGCCCGGATGTTTCAGAAGGCCTGGTCAGGGTAGAATTCCGGGCCCCTGGGCTGGAGAGCCGGGAAACTCACCTGGAGCCCCCCCCAGAATCGATAGAGACATCAGACCAGACAAGAAAAAGCGGGCGGTCCCAGGGAGGCCGCCCGGGAACCCGGGAACCCCTGGCTCATGATCCGGATGTTCCGCCAATTCGTGCCGAAGAGAAAGGCCCTCCTCCTCTTCTCGGAGACGGCCATCCTCTTCACATGGATCTACGGGGCGTCCTGGTGGCTCTTCAAGGAGGCCTGGCTCCGGGGAGACCTGGCGGTGCGCCACCTGCTTCCGGATCGCACCAGTTTTCCTCCTCCCTGGAGTTCCGAATTTCTTGGACTGGCCGTCTCGGCCTTCGCCGTAACCGTGCTCTGCCAGGTGGCCCTGTCCTACAACGACCTCTACGACTGGAAGCTCTCGGCCAACCGGAGGGAACTGCCCCAGCGGATGATCAACGCCGCCGGCGCCACCCTGCTCACCCTGGCGGTGCTGGTCCTGCTCTTCCCCTCGCTCTTCCATTTCCCCGGGGTGATCGTCACCAAGGTGGTGCCTCTGGGGCAGACCTCCCGAACCTTCTCCCAGGGGACCTGGAAGCTCATCGGCCTGGTCCTGGTGGGGTTCCTCTTCCTTCTTGCCTGGCGCCTGGCGCTCCATTTCTTTTTCTACAAGTGGGAACTCGGGGAGAGGATCCTGGTCCTGGGAACGGGAAAACAGGCCCGGGACCTGGTGGAGGAGATCGAAAGAAGGGGAGATACGGGATACCAGGTGGTCGGAATGGTGGGGGCGCCCCCCAAGGAGAAGACCCCCCACAACCCGGTTCCCTACCTGGGATCCCCAAAAAATCTTCCCGCCATCACCAGGGAAAACCGGGTGAGCCGGGTGATCGTGGCCCTGGAAGACAGGCGCGGCTCCCTGCCCGTCAAAGAACTCCTGGACTGCCGCCTCTCGGGAGTGATCGTGGAGGAGCTGGAATCCATCTACGAAAGAGTGACGGGCAAGATCAGCGTCACGTCCCTGCGGCCTTCCTACCTGATCTTCGGCGAAGGGTTCCGCAAGACCCGAATGGTCATGGCGGTGAAACGCCTCCTGGACGTGGTCTTCTCCCTGACCACCCTGGTCCTTTCCAGCCCGGTTCTCCTGGCCTCCATGGTGGCCATCAAGCTGGATTCGCCGGGGGGGATCTTCTTCAAGCAGCCCCGCGTGGGCCAGGACGGGGAGACCTTCTGGATCTACAAGCTCCGGTCCATGAAGGTGGACGCGGAGAAGCACTCCGGGCCGGTCTGGGCCAAGAAGGCGGACGACCGGATCACCCGGGTGGGACGGTTCCTGCGGGCAACAAGGATCGACGAGATCCCCCAGATGTGGAACGTCCTCAAGGGGGAGATGTCCTTCGTGGGCCCGCGCCCGGAGCGCCCCTTCTTCGTGCAGGAATTGAGCCTGGTCATCCCCTACTACGCCCAGCGCCTCACCGTGAAGCCCGGCATCACGGGCTGGGCCCAGATCAACTATCCCTACGGGTCGTCCGTGGAAGACGCCCGCGAAAAACTCCAATACGATCTCTACTATATCAAGAATATCGGAATCCTCTTCGACATCTCCATCATCCTCAAGACCATCCGTGTCGTCCTCTCCCGGAAAGGCGTGTAGAGAACATACGCAGGGGCCGCCCGAGGGCCGGCCGCAGGGGACGCCGGAGGGCGCCGAAGGCGCCCGAACGTCGTCCCGCGATGACCCAGGGCTCAACCCCTCTCCCCCGTTTATAGCCACCCAAAAACAAATCAGTGACGGTCACGACAAAAGTCCGGGACCTTCGAAAATTCCAAGAAATTCGTGACCTTCCCCCATTTTGAAATTTTGTGAAGCCCCCGCCGGAACGAGTCCGGATCGGAGATCCGGGCTCGTGACGTCGGGGGGCCAGTTTCGACGCACCCCCCGAGTCCCGAGCTTGACAAGACTTTTGTCGCTTCCGCCAAACAGTGACGAACACGACAAAAGTCCTGGACCTTCGAAAATTCCAAGAAATTCGTGACCTTCCCCCAGTTTGAAATTTTGTGAAGCCCCCGCCGGAACGAGGCCGGATCGGAGATCCGGACTCGTGACGTCGGGGGGCCAGTTCCGGCGCAGTCACCGAATTTCGGTCTTGACAAGACTTTTGTCGCGTCTGTCAAACAGTGCCCTTTTCAAGTGGTGCGCAAGGCAAAGGCCCCAAACCGGCCCGGTCCGCCCCCAGGACGGGGGCTGGGCGTCAGCCCCGCCGTATACCCTCGCCGCGCCGCCCCGCACCCTCCCTTGGGAGGGGGCGGCGCGGCAGCCCGGAGTGTTCAGGAAGGTCCGTCGCGAAAACCCGGAGATGCCTGCCATTGCCGGCACCCGAGCCCGCCGTTCCCGGCTGAATGCCGACCGTAGACGCCTTTCCACGCCTCCCCGACCCATAGATTATGCGGAAGGTCCCTAAAAAAG
>JALUZX010000832.1 GCA_027011425.1 Planctomycetota bacterium | reverse complement strand
TGCCCCGGGGGCCGGCGCTTTTCCCTTCCCCGAACTGGGCATTCAGGAACTTTTTGTCTCGAGGGAGGGAATCCCCCCGGGGCAGACCCAATCCGCAGGAACCGGAGGTAAAGATGTACGGCAAGATCAAAGAGGACCTCACCCGTGAAATGGAGGAGATGAAGAAGCAAGGCCTCTTCAAGGAGGAGCGGATCATCGTTTCTCCCCAGGGGGCCGAGATCGAGGTGGAAGGGGGAAAGAAAGTCCTCAACTTCTGCGCCAACAACTACCTGGGGCTCAGCTCCCATCCCGAGCTGATCAAGGCCGCCCACCAGACCCTGGACGACTGGGGCTTCGGCCTCTCCTCGGTGCGCTTCATCTGCGGCACCCAGAAGGTCCACAAGGTCCTGGAGGAGAAGGTCTCCAAGTTCCTGGGGACAGAGGACACCATCCTCTACGCCGCCTGCTTCGACGCCAACGGCGGCGTCTTCGAGCCCTTCCTGGGCAAGGACAGCGCCATCATCGCCGACCAGCTCAACCACGCCTCCATCATCGACGGCGTGCGGCTGTGCAAGGCCCAGCGTTTCGTCTATGCCCACAACCAGATGGGGGACGGCGAATACGAGCACGACGGCAAGAAGCTCCCCGGCCTGGAGGCCTGTCTCAAGCAGGCGAAGGACGCCAAGTACCGCATGATCTGCACGGACGGCGTCTTCTCCATGGACGGCGACATCGCCAGGCTGGACCAGATCTGCGAGCTGGCCGACAAATACGACGCCCTGGTCATGGTGGACGACTCCCACGCCACGGGCTTCGTCGGCAAGACCGGCCGGGGCACCCACGAATACAGGGACGTCATGGGCCGGATCGACCTGATCACCACCACCTTCGGCAAGGCCCTGGGAGGCGCTTCCGGGGGCTGCACCAGCGGGCGCAAGGAACTCATCGAGTGGCTCCGCCAGAAGTCCAGGCCCTACCTCTTCTCCAACACCCTGGCGCCGGCGGTGGTGGGGGCCACCATCAAGGTCATGGATCTCCTCACCGAGTCCACCGAGCTGAGGGACAAGCTCGAGCGGAACCAGCACTACTTCCGGGAGCAGATGACCGCCGCCGGATTCGACATCCTCCCCGGCGACCATCCCATCGTTCCCATCATGTTCTCCAAGTTCGAAAACGACGCGGTCATGGCCACGGGAATGGCGGACAAGCTCCTGGACGAGGGCATCTACGTGATCGGCTTCGCCTACCCCGTGGTGCCCAAGGGCAGGTCCCGGATCCGCGTCCAGCTCTCGGCCGCCCACGAGAAGGAGCACATCGACAAGGCCGTGGAGGCCTTCACCAAGGTCGGCAAGGAGATGGGCATCCTCTAATCCGCAATCCACCTGTATATTTCCGGGCGGGGGCCCTTCCCCGCCCGGTTTCGTATCCTGGAACCCCTCTTCCGCCCGGCCCCGTAAAAAGGAGTCCTCTTGAAGATCGGCCTCTTCCACAGCTGGGAACTGACAGGTTCGGGCAGCAACGAATACGCCCGCTACCTGGGCCGGGCCCTGGCCGGCATGGGACACGAAGTCCACGTCTTCTGCCGGGAGCCCCGGCCGGAAAAGATCGAAGAGGCCCGGCGGGCCTTTTCCTGGGACGGGGAGGGCCGCCCGAAAGAGGTCTTCCACCGCCCGGGGGAGAAGGGTTTCACCCTCCACGTCCTTCCCCACCATCCAAAGGTCCGGCCCGTCTACGTGACGGACAAACAGAGACCCGGCCCGGTCAAGGCCTTCACGGATCTCGGGGAGGCCGAACTCCGGGACTGGCTGGAGTTTTCGGCAAGCTCCCTGGGCCGGGCCCTGGAGGCCTTTCCCGTGGAGATCCTCCAGGCCAACCACTTGTTTCCCCAGCCCTGGATCGCGGCGAAGGCCTGCGCCCCCTTGAAAATCCCCTACATCGTCTATCCCCACGGAAGCTCCATCGAATATACCTTGCGCCGCGACGAGCGGTTCCTCCCCTATGCCCGGGAGGGGATCGAGAAGGCCCGCCGCCTGGTCTCAGGCTCCCGGGAGGTCCGGGACCGGATCGCCCGCCTCTTCCCGGAACTTTCGGAAAAGATCCTGGAGGCGCCCATCGTCGGCGTGGGGGTGGACACCAAGCTTTTCGCCCCCCTTTCGCGAAGCGAAAGACCCCGGGCGATCCGGGAGATCCATGCCCTCTCCCCCGGCGGGGGCAAGAGCCCCGCCCAGGAAGCGGAACTCAAGGAAAGGCTGGAGAGAGGGGATCTCCAGGCCCTGGGGGACTACAAAAACGCCTACGACCACGGCCTCCCCGACGCCCACGTCCTGGAGAAACTGGACTCCATCCCCTGGGAAGAGGCCCGGATCCTCTTTTTCGCCGGCGCCCTCACCTCGGGCAAGGGCGTCCAGAGCCTGCTCGGCGCCATGCCCTCCCTTCTCCTTCGCGATCCCCGGGTCCACCTCCTGGTCGTGGGATCCGGCGCCTACCGGGAGGTCCTGGAGGCCTTCCTCTTCGCTCTGGCGGAAGGAAAGACGGACCTGGCCCGGACCCTGATCCTCCGGGGGTTCGACCTGGAGGAGACCGCCCTCCAGGGCCCCTGGACCGACCTGGCCGCCTGGATCTCCGATCCCAAGGGCGAAAAAGAACTCTTCTCCGCCGGGCCCGAACTCGCCCGGCACGTCCATTTTCTTGGCCGGATGAACCACTCCCTTTTGAGCAAACTCTTTCCCTGCGCCGACCTGGCCCTCTTCCCCTCCCTCCTTCCCGAGGCCTACCCCCTGGTGCTCATGGAATCCCTCTCGGCGGGCGTCCTTCCCGCCGCCACGGACTTCAGCGGCTTCAAAGAAGGCCTGGACGAGCTGGAACCCCTCCTCGGAAAAGAACTTACCGGCGACCTTCGCCTTCCCCTCTCCCCGGGGGAACGGATCCGGGCCATCACCCGGAAGACCGCCCGCCTCCTCACCCGCCTGGAAGCCCGCCACCCCGGCCCCGACCTGGCCCGCATCGCCAAAGAGCGCTACGACTGGACCGTCCGCGCCCGCCAGATGACCGAGGTCTACAGATAAATAAGGAAGGTCGATGTGGGTCTTGGGTTTTCCCCCGCCTCCGGTGGGGCCCCACCTCCGGCGGAGGCCAGGGCCGATTCAAAAGATGATGGGTCGTAAAACTGTGCCCTATTCAAGTGGTGCGCCGGGATCGAGCCTGAAAATTGGCAAGTCCGCCCTCAAAGACGAGGCTTGGGCGTCAGCCCCGCCGTATACCCTCGCCGCGCCGCCCCGCACCCTCCCTCGGAGGGGGCGGCGCGGCGAGGGGAGGAGGCGGGGCGGGCCCCAGCCGGAACCCGAGCCAGCCGATCCCGGCTGAAGGCCCACCGCGGAACCTTCAACGGAATTCACCTGTCCCAAAGGTTTTGAGGAAAGACCCAAATATCCCCTGCTCCCCTCACACCTCCACGCCCAGAAGGCCCCGGGCGAGCCAACCGATGCCGAAGCTCACGGCCGCCACGCCCAGGCTGATGGCCGCCATTTCCAGGAAGCGGGGCTTGAAGGCCAGGTCCTTGGCCACGCTCAAGTAGAAGGTGAAGGCGGCGATGATCCCCACCGCCAGGGCCAGGGTCACCCCCAGGGCCAGGAAGACAGGCGAGAGAAGGAAGAAGGGAAGAATAAGAAAGATCACGACGCCCACGTAGGCCCCTCCCGTATACAGGGCCGACTTGAAGGGGTTTTTCGAGGCGGGCCGGTCCGTCTCGGACTTGGAGGAGAGATACTCCGAGGCGGCCATGGAAAGGGAGGCGGCGATCCCCGTGACCAACCCCGCCACGGCCACGACCCGCCCATCCGCCAGGGCCAGGGTGAACCCCGCCAGGGCGCCCGTCAGCTCCACCAGGGCGTCGTTGAGGCCGAGCACGATGGAGCCCGCGTATTGGAGGGGCTCGTCGTGGAGCAGGTCCAGGAGTTCCTTCTCGTGGGCCTCTTCCTCCTGGAGGATCCGTTCCACGCCGTCGACGGCCTTGAGCCTCTCGTATTCCTTCTGGGCGAAATCCTCGCCCCTTTCCATGAGCTTGAGGGCGAAGGTGAGCCCCAGGAACCTCCCCATGAGGGTGTAGGCAAGGACCTGGAGGCGCTTCGGCTCCCGGGCCTCCCCCGTCTGTTCCCTCCAGAAGTCGTAGTGGCGTTTCTCGTCGCCGGCGATCCTCTCCAGGATCTCCCTGTTCTTGGCGCTCCGGGCCCTCCGGGCCAGGCGCCGGTAGATCTCGCATTCGGTGATCTCGGCCTGCTGGACCCGGCGGACCCGGGGCAGAAGGTCCGCGATCTTCGCCTCCGTCATGGCGTGCCTCCTCGGAGCGATCCAGGATTGCGACGGCGATCGTGGGGGGCGGGGGAAGGCTACGCAAGAGAGAGCCCTGGGACTTGCAATCCAGGCGGCCTGAGGGTAGCCCCCTCCAAGCAGGTTGAATCCCTTTCTCCCAAGAAGACAGGAGGAATCCATGGCTGAGAACACCATCCGGGTGGAGAAAAAGAGCAAGGAAGAGCTGGAGGCCCAAGGGGTCTTCCAGTGGCCCATCTGGACCCACGAAGCCGCCACCTTCCCCTGGGAGTACGACACCCGGGAGACCTGCTACCTCCTGGAGGGCAAGGTGACGGTCACCCCCGAGGGCGGGGGAGAGCCCGTGGAGATCCAGGCCGGGGACTACGTGGTCTTCCCCAGGGGCCTCAAGTGCACCTGGACCATCCACCAGCCCGTGCGCAAGCACTACAACTTCGGATGATCCCGCCGGGGGGGCAGTCCGGACGCATCCACCCAGTCCCGGCCTTGACAAGACATTTGTCGCGTCCGCCAATCTGGGCCCTTTTCAAGTGGTGCGCCAGGCTCGGGCCCCAAACCAGTCCGGTCAGTCCCGCCCCCACCACGTCCCACAAGGGTCAAACGACACCTCCTTTTACGAGATAAGACGACGCCTTCTTTTACGATTCCCAAGGGCGTAGGACTCCTTTCCGGTTTTTCCCGACTGTTCCCGGACCGGGAAGAGGATGAACCTCCTCATCCCCCTTCCACCCCCCTTTCCCCCGAGGGAAAGTAGAGGTACCCTTCCCT
>JALUZX010000831.1 GCA_027011425.1 Planctomycetota bacterium | reverse complement strand
GGACTGGATCCAGGGCCCCTGGAAGAGGGCGTCCTTGGGGAAGGTCCAGGGCTTTCCGTCCAGCGCTCTCTTGTCGGGCCAGGTGAAGCGCATGGTATGGCCCTGGAGGTTCTTGTAGATGACGGCGCAGGCGCCCGGGTCGAAGGCGGGATTCCTTTGGGCCAGGGCCTCCCGGAAGGCCCGGAAGGTCTTCCACTCTCTCCTGGAGCCGATCTCCACCACGAAGGCCGAGGGCCGGGCGTAACACCGGGCCCGGGTTCCCTTCCGGGGGGCGGGGCTTAGGGTGAGCGCCCCCGTGCAGTAGAGTCCGGCGAAGACGGGCCCGCTCTCCAGGACGAGCCAATCGCCGGCCCGCCGGATCTTTCCGGGGGGGGCCGGGAGGTAGGCGTCCGCGTGGGGCGCCTTCTCCCCGTCTGGGATCCGGTAGAGAGCAATCAGGCTCGACCGGTCCTGGAAGATCCTCTCCCAGGGCGAGGCCGAGACCCACTTGTTCCCGTCCAGGTAGGTCCCCTTCTGCCTGGCGATGATCTCCAGCATGCGAAGGGGCCCTTCGGGGAAGAATGTGGCCAGCTCGAAGGCCCCCGTGTAGGGGTGCAGGGTGAACAGGGTCCGGGCCCGGCCCAGGCCGTCCCTCCAGCTCGCGTCCCAGGTGTGCTGCTGGATGGGCTGGAGGATCCCCCCCTGGCAGGAGCCGAGTGAAAAGTCGGGTGTGAGGTAGTTCACCTTGAAGACCGGCGGGTTGCGGTCCCGGCCGTGGTAGCGCCACCGGTTCCGAACGATCTTTCGCTCGAAGCGATACACCGTTCCTTTCCGGTCCAGGGCGATCTCCCCGATCACGGCGGGACACCTGTAGGAACTCTGGGCCGCCAGGGCCGTCACCGGTCCCAGGCGGGGCTCTCCCCGGCCCCCCTCTCCGAAGTAGAGCCAGGCGAGCCCCGCGGCGTAGTCCCATTCCATGTCGAAAGGCCTTCCCTTGGGCTCCCTGGAGTGGGCCCCCGTGTAGATGCCCTTGAAGAAATCCCCGGCGTAGTCGGCGAGGATCAGGTCCAGGGTCGCCTCGGCGGCGGCCCGCATCTCTTTTTCGGGGGCGAAATCGCGGAGGAGAAGGAGTGGGCCCGCGTAGAAGGCCATGTAGTGGGGGGAGTCGAACTCCATCATCCCTTTCTTGAAGACCCGGTCCATCCAGTCGTAGAGATACTCTCTCGCGAATTCGAAGTTCTCCCGCGAAGACCTCCCGGTGAACCACTCTTCCGGCCCGGCGCCGGGGAAGGCCGCCGCCGAAAGATAGAGGGCGGTGTGCCACATGCAGAGATGGTTCATGGTGTCGCCCCTGTAGCCCGGGTAGGTCATCAGGGTCCGCCGGAAGAGTGCCTTCATCCCGGGCGGAAGGAGTTTCCCGCACCGGTAATAGGCGCCGGCGGCGGGGAACTGGAAGAACATGTCCCCCTTGGGCTCGGCCAGGGCCGCCGCCAGGGCCCTGAGCGCCGAGGGCCGGAGCCCGGGATCCTCCAGGAGCCAGGGCAGGGCGTAGAAGCTCATCCCCCTTCCCGCGTTCCGCCGCCTTGCCAGGAACCATTCCCGGACGGCTTGCCTTCTCGCTTCGAAGGTCCCCCCTGCGGGGAGTTCCGGGAGAGGGACCGTCCTATGCAGGGGCGCCGGCACGAGGGCCAGGCTCGTCACGTGGCCCCCTTCCAGGCCGAAAGGCTCCCACGTCTTCCCTCCGTCGGCGCTCTTCCAGACCCCTTCCCCCATGGTTCCGGCGAAGAGGATGGGGGCCGCGCTTCCCGGAAGAGGGGGGGCGACGGCCAGGGCGGAGGCGTCGGACTTCCAGGCCCGCAGGACGTCCCACGCTCCCAGCTCCTTTTCCCCGGCCCGGCCTGAGCGGACCCCGCGGACGCAGACGCCCTTGCCCGCCGCCGCGGCGTAGAGAAGGTCCCCCCAGGCGGCGAGCCCTTCGACGGAGCACCCTTCCAGCCCGAAAGGCTCGCCCCGGAAGGGGAACTTCGCGTTC
The DNA here is from genome assembly GCA_027011425.1 of Planctomycetota bacterium. Lineage (GTDB taxonomy): Bacteria > Planctomycetota > UBA1135 > UBA1135 > JALUZX01 > JALUZX01. The sequence goes on along the minus strand of JALUZX010000831.1, from coordinate 3,081 downwards.
AACCGGAACACCCCGTGCCGCATGGTTCCGGCGTAGAGGCGGCCCCGGTAGAAGAGGAGGGAGCGGACGGCCATTCCCGAAAGCCCGGCGGGGCGGAAGGTTCCGGCCTTCCGGTCCCAGAGGGCCAGGCCCTTCTCGGTGCCCGCCAGGACGGGGCGGTCGAGCCCCGGGGCCCGGACCAGGAAGGAGACGAATGTGGAGGGAAGGCCCTCGGACCGGTCCTCCCAGGCCGTTCCCCCTGCCGGGCGGAAAGCCACGCCCCCGGCCCAGGCGAGCCAGGTTCCTTCCCGCTCTTCCAGCACGTCCCGGACCTCCATGACCCAGGGCGGGCCTGTCATGGAAGGCGTCGTCCCCGCGGGTTGGTCCTTCACGGCCCAGGCCTGGTCCCCGCCGGCGAGCCAGAGCCAGGGGGAGCGGGGGCCCCCGGCGCCCGTCCGGACCCGGAAGGCCTTGGTGCTCTTCCAGGCCGGCGTCCACCAGGCGGCCTTCTCCAAGGGGGTCACCCAGAGCCCGGAGCGTCCATGGGCGGTTCCCACGGTGTAGCTCTCGCTCCAGAGCAGGGTCGCCGCCAGGCGGAAGTCGGGAACCTTTCTTTCCTGCCTTTCCAGGGCGGAAAGAGAGGGAAGGGCGGGGAAGAGGAAACAGAGAAAAGCCTGGAGGAAAAAGGTTCGATTCATGGGATCATTCCGGGTGGTTCAGAAACGAGGATTTTCCCCCTTTTCCCCCGGCGGGCAAGGATCGGTGAGGACCTTTCTCCCGGAGCCTGTGGTATTTTCCAGCCGGGGGCCGGGGTTGAAACCGGAGGATCCCGGAGGAAGTCTTTTTCGAAAGGCATGGAACGAGAGATGAGGGTGTTTGCGGGACTCCTGTTCTCTTTGCTGGCGCTCACGGCCTTCGCGGCGGCGGGAAAGGGTGCCCTTCCTTCGAAATACGAGATCGCCGATTCCCTGAAAGTCGCAGAGGCGCCCTCGGACTTCCCCGTGGGATTCTGTCTCTTGACAAAAGGCCGCCGCCAGTTCGTCGCCTACTACGACAAGTTCCGCAGGATGACGGTGGCGTCCAGGGCCCTGGGCTCGCGCAAGTGGAACTACCGGGTCCTGCCTCACAAGGTGGGCTGGGACTCCCACAACTACATCACCATGGCCCTCGACCGGGACGGGAACCTGCACGTCTCCGGCGACATGCATTGCGTGAAACTGATTTATTACCGGACCGGGAAGCCCTGGGACATCTCCACCCTCGAGAGGTTTCCCATGACGGGAAAGCAGGAGGACCGTGTCACCTACCCGCGGTTTCTGACCGACCGGGAGGGAAACCTGGTCTTCACCTACCGGAATGGGAGTTCCGGAAACGGAATGAGGATCTTCAACAAATACGACCGAAAAACCCGGAGGTGGACGCGGTTGCTGGAAAGACCCCTGCTCGACGGTGAGGGGAAGCGAAACGCCTATCCCCTGGGCCCCCTTCGGGGACCGGACGGCCGGTTCCACATGGCCTGGGTGTGGCGCGACACCCCCGATTGCGCCACGAACCACCATCTTTCCTACGCCCGGAGCGGTGACCTGGTCCACTGGGAGTCGGTCTTCGGAAAGAGGATCGAGCTTCCCATAACCCTTCAAAAGAAATCCCTGTGGGTCGATCCCATCCCCAGCGGGGGAGGCGTCATCAACGGCTGCGAGAAGCTCGCCTTCGACGAGTCCAACCGTCCGATCATCACCTACCACAAGTCCGACGCCCGCGGATACATGCAGATCTACGCCGCCCGCCCCGAAGGGGGAAAATGGGTGATTCATCTCCTGACGGACTGGAGGAAGCCGGTGAAATTCGGGGGGGGTGGAAGCATGGGATTCATCGGGATCCGGATCAGCGGGTTGAAAAGGGCGGGGCCCGGCCTTTTCACCATGACCTACCGGCACCGCGACTACGGCCGTGGAAGGCTCGTGATCGACGCAAGGACCCTGCGTCCCTTGAAAAAGAAGATCCCCGTCGTTCCGGAATTCCCCGGGGAACTCCAGCGCGTGCGGAGCGCCTTCAAGGGAATGGGGATCCGGCGGGCCCGGGACCTGGGCGGCTCGGGGGAGAAAGGCGTCCGGTACATTCTCCAGTGGGAGACCCTGGGCCGGAACCGGGACCGCCCCCGCAAGCCGCCCCTGCCGAAACCGACCTCCCTGATCCTCTACAAGCTCCGGGCCAGGAAGACATGAGGCCGGGAAGCCCCCGCCCGGTGCGCCCGGAAGGTTGGGCCCGCCACAGGGGTTTCAATGGGGACGGGCGGCTAGAATCCCCGGGATGGAGGTGTGTTCGATGGATGAAAGGAAATGTGTGGCGCCCCCTCTCGTCCGGGAAGCCTGCAGGAGGATCCTGGAGCGGGGCGCCGAAAAGGTGGGCCGGCTCGTCCGGGAGGAGCCGGAGGTCTGGCCTTTCTACACCCAGGGAGGGCGGTGGATCCGCCAGGGGGAGAGGTGGACCGAGTGGTGCCAGGGTTTCCTGCCGGGCCAGCTCTGGATCCTTCACGACTTCACGGGGGATCCCTTCTTCCGGGAGGAGGCGGTCCGCCGGTGCCGGGCCCTGGAGGGGAGGGCCTCCGACCCCTCCGTTCACGACCACGGCTTTCTCTTCCGCTCCTCCTGGCTCCGCTGGTTCGAACACGACCGGGAGGAGGCCCTGGAGAGGCCCGTCCTCCAGGCGGGCCGGGCCCTTGCGGGGCGGGTACGCGGGAGGGGGCGTTATCTCTGCTCCTTTCTCGGCGACCACTCCCTTTTCATCGACATCATGATGAACGTAGGCGTCGTCTTCTACGCGGCGGAGCGCACCGGAGACGAGGGTCTAAGGAAGACCGCCCTGGAGCACTGCCGAACCACCAGGCGCTACCTGCTCCGGGGCGACGGCTCCTCCCTCCACGAGGGGATCTTCGATCCCGGCACGGGGGAGTTCCTCCGGCCCTCCACCCAGCAGGGCTGGCGGCCCGACTCCTGCTGGGCACGGGGCCAGGCCTGGGCCCTCCACGGCTTCGCCGACGTGTATCGTCTCACGGGGGATGAGGGGATGCGGGCCGCCGCCCGGGCGGCGGCCCGCATCCCC
>JALUZX010000830.1 GCA_027011425.1 Planctomycetota bacterium | reverse complement strand
GGCCCCCCCGGAGAGGACCCAGGGAAGGAAGCCTCCGGAAAGGAGTTTCTTCAGGTAGACCGGATATGGGTAGTCTACGCTGAGCCCCAGGGGAAGGAGGGCTTTTTCCAGGTACCAGGAGAAGACGGAGGGGACCATGGAGAGGGTTCGGTCTTCCCCGCCCCCCAGGGCGGCCGTGCCCGCCCGGGAGGCGAGCCAGGCGTGATGGATCCCGGCTCCCAAGACCACCAGGGCCAGGAGAGCCAGAGGCGCCCAGGGGAAGGGGCTCTTTTCCTCCCGGCCCTGGCGGCGGGGGGGGAAGAGGGAGAGAAGGCCTGCGAAAGGAAGAAGGACCAGGGCGGCGCCGTTGGAATAGACCGCCAGGAGGGCCGTGAGGAGGGCTCCCCAGGCGGCTTTCTTCCTCCCTTCCAGGGCGGAGATCCACAAAGAGAGGGTGAGGAAAGAGAAGAGTCCGGCCAGGAGATATTTCCTCGAGGAAATCCAGGCCGTGTCCTCCACAAGAGCCGGGTGGAGAGCGAAGAGAAGGGCCGCCAGGAGGGCCCCCTTGCGGGTGAGGCCCATGCGGAAGCCCAAGGCCAAGAGGGCCGCCGCGGCCAGGAAATGCCAGAGGAGTGAGGAAAGATGCATCCCCCATGGGCTCCCTCCGAAGAGTCTCCAATCCAGGTAGAGGGAGAGGTGGGTCACAGGGAGGTAGGCGTCGGCGATGGTCCGGGTGGGATCCAGGATTCCCTCCAGGGCCCGGCCGAGGGGAGCGTGAAAGAGGGGGTTGGCCGTGACGATCCGGTCATCGTCGAAGTTGAGGAACTTCCCCCGCAGAGCGCGCCCGTGGGCCGCGAAGACCGCGGCAAGCAAGAGAAGCAGGGCGAGGGCGCGCCCTTTCAAACGAGAAGAGCCGTTCATTTCCTCTGAACTCCCCGGGATCGAGGCCAACCTGGAACAAGGGGGGAGAGTCTAGCCCCTCCTTCCCTCCCGGCAACGTCCTCCACGGAGAAAAGGATGATGGTAGGATCCCCCCCATGAAAGGACGGGTTTGGTACGAGACTCTTGGCTGCAAGGCCAACCAGTATGACACGGAAAAACTCCGGGCCCTCCTGGAGGGCCTGGGATGGGTCGCCGTGTCCGACCCTGGAGAGGCGGACCTGCTCCTGGTGAACACCTGCGCCGTCACCTCCGTGGCGGAGAAGAAGTCCCGCCAGGCCTTGAGCAGAGCACGAAAGCTCGCTCCCCGGGCCAAGGTGGTGGCCCTGGGATGCTGGGCCACGCGCCTGCAAAACCAGGGAAGGCCCTTCCCCGGAACCTGCGACTTCGCCCTGGGAGAAGGGGCCCGGGAGGAAGGATTCCGCCGCCTCCTCCAGAAATTGGGAGAGGAAGACCCGGGATCTTTTCCCGTTCTCGAGAATTACCGCCGAAGACACCGGGCCTTCCTGAAGGTCCAGGATGGTTGCGATTTCCATTGCACGTACTGCGTGATCCCCTCCCTCCGGGGGCCTTCCCGGTCCCGCCCTCTGAGGGAGGTTCTGGCCGAGGCGGCTTCCCTGGTCCGGGCCGGAACCCGGGAAATCGTCCTGACCGGGGTGTGCCTGGGAGATTGGAAGGAAAAGGGGGAAGGGCTGGAGAGGCTGGTCACGGGGCTCCTGGAACTGGAAGGGCCCTTCCGGTTGCGCCTCTCCTCCCTGGAACCCGAAAAAGTGACCCCTTCCCTCCTGGAGATCCTTGCCGGTGCAGGCCGGGGCCGGGTCTGCCCCCACCTCCACCTCCCCCTCCAGAGTGGTTCCGACCGGGTTTTGAAGCGCATGGGCCGCCGGTACAGGGCGGGTGATTTCCGGTCCATACTGGAGGCGGCCCGCCGGGTTTTCGGCCCGGCTTTTTCCTTCACCACCGATGTGATCGCCGGGTTTCCCGGAGAGAGAGAGGAAGATTTTCAGGCCACCTTGGACCTCCTGGAGGATCTGGAGCCCACCAGGGTCCATGCCTTTCCTTATTCCCCGAGGGAAGGCACCCCTGCCACCCGTTTCCCCGACCCCCTACATCGTGAAGTGGTCAAGGAAAGGACTTCCCGGCTCCTGGATAGGGCGCGACGCTGGGCGGAGAAGGCCGCCCGCAAAAGACTGGGAACCCGCCAGGAGATCCTCCTGGAGAAACCCGGAGAGGGTGTGTCCGCCGGGTATCAACGGGTCATCCTGGAAGAACCGGCCGGGAACCCGGGTGACCTTGTCCCTGTGGTGATCACGGGACTCAAGGGAGAGAGCCTCCTGGCCCAAACCCTGGAAGGAAAGGTCTTGTCGGGATGAAGGCGGGAGAACCAGCCCCAAAGGAAGAGGCCCGGCCCGGGCAGGGAGAGGAGACCCAGGGATCCATGGAGACCCTGGAGAGATTCATGGAGGAATGGGCCCGGGTCCTGGGGAAGGGATGTCCTCTCCTTTCCAAAGAAAGCCTGGAGGACCTGAAAGCTCTGGCTCCCCCCCCGGGGATTCCCTTTCGGGAAGAACCTGTGGGCTTGGAAGCCATCTACGAGGAGATCCGGGCCTGCAGGGCCTGCCGGCTGGGACAGGTCCGGCGGAAGCCCGTGCCCGGGGAAGGCCCCCTGGAGCCCCCCTTCATGTTCATCGGGGAAGGGCCCGAAGCCATGGAAGACCAGCAAGGAAAACCTTTCGTTGGCCCTGCCGGGGAATTGCTCACAGCCATGATCGAGAAGGGAATCGGGATCCCCAGGAGCAGGGTCTACATCACAAACGTAGTGAAATGCCGGCCTCCGGGGAACCGGGACCCCGAGGCGGACGAGGTGGAAGCCTGCTGGGGCTTTTTGGTGCGCCAGATCCAGATCGTCCGGCCCAGGGTTCTGATCTGCCTGGGCCGGGTGGCCGCTTCCGCCCTTCTCCGCACGAGGCTCCCCCTGAACGTGCTGCGGGGGAAGCCCCGGAGATTCCAGGGGATTCCCCTGGTGGTCACATGGCATCCCTCCTACCTCTTGAGGAACCCTGCGGCCAAGAGGGGAGCCTGGGAGGACCTTAAAAAAGCCATGGCCCTGGCGGGATTGCCTCCCGGGAAAGGATGAGGGGACCCCGGTGGATTCCTTGGGCGCCGGCGCCAAAGGATTCGTTGACTTGGCCCTCCCCCTCTGCTAACTTTCTCGGCTTCCACGCTCCGGACTCCGGAGAAGACCGGCGGAACAAGACCCGCCCCCCATGCCTGAAACCTGGGGGAAACGGGTATCGAAAAGCTGTTACACTTGGGCCCATCCCTTCTATGCCAAAGGAGCGCGTTGAGCCCGGAGACGGCATGGGTCCAAGCCGGTTTTCCCGAGCCAGGGTGGGATCATGGCTAGAGAAAAACCGGCGATGTGCCGGCGATGCAGGATATTGGAGGATGGTGCCCTGGAAACCTGGCCTTTGAAGGAAACCTCCATTCTACATGGATGGATCGGTTCCCCCAGGGAAGGATCTATCTTTCCCCGGGGTGGAATTTTCGCCTCCCGGGGGAGATCCGCCTTCCCGGGTTTCCATCGCCTTTCTTCCCGGACCCTGTATCCTTCCGCCCAGTCGCGACCTGGACCCGAAGGAAAAGGTTGGTAGGAGCATGAAGAAATCGACCTTCGGCGCTTGCACCCTTCTCGCAGTCCTTACTTCCATCCTGCTGGCCGCCTGCGGCGGAACCGGCGCCGTGGAAGAGACGGGACAGACCCCTTCCCTCACCAAGAAGGCCAACGCCGCCGGCCCGGGGAAGACCTCCTCTCCCCAGGCCGGGAACCAGCAGGGAGGAATTCCGCCCCAGTTGAAGACCATCGAGGAGAAGCGGCGGTTCCTCACTACGGCCTACATGAAACAGGCCCGGGCAGCCTTCGACCTGGGAGACTACGAGCAGGCCAAGAAGTTCGCCGCCTCGGCTTTGGAAGTTGATCCCAACAACCAGGATGCCCGGGACTTCGTGAGGAAGATGGCGGCCCTCCTGGGTGAGCGGCCCGAGGCGGCCGGGATGGTCCAGAAGCGCTTCACCGACGAGGCCAAGGCGCGGATCCAGAAAACCCGGATGATGGTGGAAGAACTCCTCATCAAGGCCGACCTGGCGCTCAACAACAAGAACTACGACGAGGCCATCCAGCGGTGCGAGGACGCTCTCCTGGCGATCCGTTACAACCCCTACATCCAGAAAAACAGCGACCTGGAAAAGAAAGTCCTGGCCAAGAAAGCCGCCATTCAAAAGGCCGTCCAGGACCGGAAGAAGGCGGAAGCCGCCCTCCTGGCCGCCCAGGCGAAGGAAAAGCTCAAGGAAAGAGAACAGGAACAGGCCATCAGGAAACTCCACAAAGTCCGCCGCCTCTTCGAGCAGGCGAACATCGCCTTCATGGCCAAGAGGTACGACGATTGCGCAAAGAACCTGGAACTCCTTCTCCAGATCGACCCGGGGAACCAGGCGGCGCGGAAACTTCTTGAGGTCACCCAGGACGCCCGGCACGAGAACAACAAGGTCACCTACGAAAGGCGATGGAAGACGGAGTGGGCCCGGACCTTCGACGACCTGATGCACGCCGACATCCCCCAGACGGAGAGCGTGGTCTTCGACAAGCGCCACTGGCGGGACGTTCTCAAGAGAAAACCCATCGAGACCTTCCAGGTCGAGCAGAGCCAGGTGTCCGTGGAGGACCAGGCGGTCCTGGACAAGCTCAACTCCACCATGGCCGAGTATTCCTTCCAGGACGCCGAGGTGGATTCCTGGGTCAGGTATCTCCAGACCGTGACGGAAGTCAACTTCTACATCAGCCCCAAGGTCCGGGAGCTGGACCCGGAGGAAACCACCCTGACCAACGTCCACTTTCCCAGGATGCCCGTGGCCAAGGCCCTGAACCTGATCACCCGGCTCAGGCCCTCACTCAGGTGGAAGGTGGAGGACGGCGTGGTGCAGATCATCACGGCCGAGGAGAACGTAGGCCGCATCTACACCAAGTTCTACGAAGTCCGCGACCTGGTTGCCAAGTTGCAGAACTTCGTGGGCCGCGAAATCTACATCACCCCCCCCGGGGCCTCTCCTCCCGAGCCTGAAATTCCCGAGGCCCAGCCCATAGTGATGGAAGGGGACACCCTTATCACCACGATCACCGAAAACATCGGGATTCCCAACGCCTTCGAAATGCCGGGGGCGAGTCTCTCCCTCCACGGAAACGGCGTGATCATCGCCCGTTGCACCAAGGAGGTCCATGACCGGATCAAGAAGCTGCTCTCGGACCTTCGGATCAACATCGGAATCCTTGTGAACATCGAGGCCCGCTTCCTCAAAGTGGAGGACAAGTTCCTCGAGGAAATCGGTGTGGATTTCAGGGGCCTGGGGGACGACGCATCCCGGGGCGTTCCCGGCAAGGGTCTCTCCAAGAAGAGGGCCCGCCCCTCGGTCCGTTTCGACGATTTTGGAACGGGAATCTCTCCTTCCACCCCGGGCCCCTCGGGAACGGGCACCGAGCCCGGCATCTTCTACGACAACGGCAGGGACGGGGATTACATGGGCCGGACGGAGAACCTCTTCGACATGGCCTTGGGGTCCAAGCGGGACAACATGAGCAATGCGGGAGGCCTTTCTCTCCAGTATACCTACCTGGACGACACCGAGATCGAGGCCATTCTCCGGGCCGTTTCCAAGAGGGAGAGGGTGGAGCAGATCAACGCTCCGAATATTCTGGTGTTCAACTCCCAGAGGGCCAACATCACCCTCACCCACCAGATCTCCTACGTGAAGGATTTCGACGTGGAGATCGCCCAGGCCGCGGCGGTGGCCAACCCGGTCGTGGCCGTTGTCTCCGATGGAGTGGTGCTGGACGTCCACCCCGTGGTGAGCGCCGACCGCCGCTTCATCACCATGGAGTTGCGGCCCACACTGGCCCAACTCACCCTCCCCATCCCGACCTACACCACCACCCTGGGCGTGGGGCAGGCCATCACCATCCAGCAACCCAAGCTCCAGATCCAGAGGGTCCGGACCACCGTAACCATCCCGGACGGCGGGACCCTGCTTCTGGGGGGAATGAAGATCTCTGACAAGCAGGATTACAGGTCCGGAGTTCCCTTCCTCCAGGACCTGCCGATCCTTTCCTTCTTGTTCTCCAGGAAGGGAACCTACAGGTCCCACAGGAAGATCATCATCCTCTTGCGGGCCTCCATCGTGATTCCTCCCGAAATGGAGCCTACCCTGACGGAAGGGGAGTGACGGAAAGGCTGGGGAGAGGTCTATTCCTCTCCCCCGTCATGAAATAGAGGATTAGAAGATCATCGGGAAAAAGAGGAAGGGTTCCATGAAAAGGACCATGATCCTTGGACTTGCCGGGGTTCTCCTCCTGGCGGGCGCCTCCGCCCGGGCCCAGAAGAAGGCCATTGCCAGGGAGATCGAATTCGCCAAGGGATTGGCCTCTGAATTCGGCTTCGTCGGCCTGGGCAACCAAGTCCTGGAGGACCTCCTCAATCGTAAGGACCTTTCCCCCGAGGACATCGACAGGATCAACCTGGAGAAATGCGACCTTCTGATCCAGGCCGCCCGGGCCATGCCGAAGGTCGAAAAGAAGATCGAGTTCTACGAACAAGCCACATCCAAGATCGAGGACGTCCTGAGCCGGTTCAAGGGGAAGGACATCGCCAACCAGGCCCGCATGCTCTACGCCAAGGCGGCCCTGAATTACGGACAGGTCATCTCTTCCCTCATCGAGGAAGCGACGGATCCCCAAAAGAAGGAAGAACTCCGCCTGAAGGCCGACAAGATCTACAGGGGAGCCATCAAGGCCTGCAACGACGCCAAGAGCGCCCTGGAGGAAGCCAGGAAAACCGACCGTGAGGCCCGGAACGCCTATTACATGGCCTGGATGCATCTCGGCGAACTCCAGAAGGCCTGGGCAACGGTGGCCCAGAACGAGACCCAGCGGAAGACCCGCCTGGAGATGGCCAAAGGCACCCTGGAAAACTTCATCTACGAAGTAGGCGACGACACCCCCGCCGGGGCCCACTGTCTCATCCTCTATGCCCAGTGCTCCGAGATGGAAGGGAACGTGGAGGACGCCCTGAGCGACTTCGCCGGAACGAAGGACAGCATCTGGGATACTCTCACCAGCAAGGATAACCCCCCCGACCCCAACATCGTCCCTATCCTCGTCACGGTGATGGAGGAGGCCTACTACAACCAGATCCGTCTTTTGAACAAGCTCCAGAAGCCGGACGAGGCCATGAAGTCCGGCGAGGAAATGATCGCCAGGATGTCCCAACTGAGGGACATCAAGCCCTCAAAGCCTTACGGCCTTCTGGCCCGCCTGGAATACGCAAAAGCCATGGTCGCTTCCGGCGTTCCCGCAATGCGCCGGAAGGCTTTGAATGTGTGCAAGGAGGTGGCGGACCTGGCGGGGACTTCCTATATCCGCACAGAGGCCCAGAAGCTCATCGATTACATTCTCACAACCCAGCAAAGCACCGTGGCCCTGGACCCTGACCTCCTCTACAAGGCCGCCGAGGGAAGCTTCCGCTCGGGATCACCTTTCAAGGCCCTTGCCAATGTCAAAAAAACCCTCCGCAACTTGAAGACGGCGGAACAGAAGGTCAAATACGGGCTGAAGACATACAAGCTCCTGGGGCGCATCTTGACCGACCTGGGACGCCTGGCCGACGCGAGCTTCGCCTTTGGGACTGGATGCGAGATTTTCGGCTACCTAGATTCCAGCACCAATTACCAGAACATGGTCGCGGACCTGGCCATACGGTGCCAGCAGGTGGCGGGGGTTTTCAAAACCAGGCTCCCGGCCGATTCCAGGGACATGATCCAACCCCTCAAGGACTATGCCAACCACATCGTTTCGAAGTTTGCACCGAATAACGCCGATTTCATCAACTTGAACGCCGCAAAGGAACTCCTCGCCAAGAAAAAATACGACCAGGCGCTTGCCAAGTTGGCCCTGATCAAGCAGAACTCCGACTACTACGAAAAAGCACTGGTCACCAAGGCCAAGGTCTACATGGAGAAGAAGGATTACGCCACGGCCAAGCGTATCCTCAAGGACTACCTGGAGAAATACATCCCGGCCCACCAGAACCTCCAGGGAAGGGCGGCGATGGCCCGTGCCAACATGGAGCCAATGGCCTGGTACCACCTGGGCTTGATGGCCTACAAGGAGGCCATGGGAGACGCCCCGCCTCCGGCGAACAAACCCGATCCCTCCAAGTGGAAGGAGGTGCTCCGCATCTTCGAGCGCATGCCCAAGGCATATGCTTACAACCTGAGTTTCGTGGAGCAGGGATGGTATTACACCGGTGTGGCCTATACGGCCATGGGCCGGTTGAGAAAGGCCCAGGAAGCCTACAAGAACCTGAAGGCCGCGAAAAAGACCTCCAAGCTGATCCCCTACCTGGCCCTTGACATCTTCCGGGCCCACCTCAACAGGATCCGCAAATACGAGAGGACCAGGAATCTCCCGAAAGGAACCCTGGAGAGTGCATACAAGGAGGCTCTGGCCTTCGCCGACGAATACATCAAGGGCAACCCTCTTCCCCAGTATGCGGTTTTATACGAATCTTTCAATTTCGCCTTGAACCTGGGGGACCAGGAAAAGGCCTTGAGTCTTTACGCCCTCCTGGAGAAATTTTACGGGAAGAACCCCAAGTACACCGGGAAGATCCTGAAGTTCGTGAAGCCCAGGGTGGCGGAGATCCTCCAGAAGATGGGTGACTTCAACCGCGCCAAGCCCATCGTGGAACAACTTCTTGGAGCCTACAAGAAGGGCCGGTGGCCCTTGCCCGTCCTCTGGCTCGGCGTCTTCGAATACGGCGGCTGGCTTGAGGTGGACGGCGTTCGTGTCAAGGAGATCCTGGGCTTGAACCAGCCGCTTAAGGCCCTGGAACCTCCCCTGGAACTCATGCCCACCCTCTACAAGACCGTCCAGGCCCCGGAATCCAAGTTTTCTCTCCAATGGTATGCCATCGTGGCTGAATACACCTACCTTGCCTACAGGGCGGGTCTCAAGGAGCCCAAGTGGTTCAACGAGGCCCGGACCTACTTGAAGGTGGCCATGAGCATCGACGACTTCGAAGGGGTCAAGACGGCCCCCTACCTTCTCAAGGGCAAGGAAAAGGCCTTCTTCGACCGCCTCTCCCCGGAAAAGAAGAAGAAAAGGTTCAAGGAGCATGAAAAACAGCGCCAGGATCTCTTGAGGATCTTCCAATACCTCAAGAGCAAACTCATGGGATGAACGAGGGGATGAGAACGACAATGACGGACAACCTCGGCATGAAAAGGCCGGCCTTCCTCCTTGGAGGCCTTGCCCTGGGCTTCCTCCTGGCCTCCCCCTTGCGGGGATCGGCCCAGGACAAGGACCTTGACAGGATCATCTTCACCGACGGGAGGACCGTGAAGGCGACGGTTCTGCAGGACGATTACGACAAAGTGGTCTTCGCAAAGGTGGGCAGGGCCAAGAAGGAAGTTCCCGCCTCCAAGGTCCAGAGAATCCTCTACGGAGGCCTCCCCAAGCCTTTCCTGGACGGGGACAAGGCCGAGAAGGCGGCTGACCAGGGCGCCGAGAACTCCCAGGACCTCTATGAAAACGCCGCCCGTTCCTTTGAACTGGCCGCCAATTCAGCGAAGCGGGCCCCCGTGAAGGCCCTTGGCCTCTACCGGGCGGCCCTTTGCCGGATGAAGCTGGGCCTGAAGAACAAGACCCTCCTTCCCACGGCGATCAAGGCTTTCCAGGCCTTCCTGGAATTTGCGCCCAAGTCCAGATTTTCCCTCCAGGCCCGCCTGGAACTGGCCAGGTGCCACAGGCTGGCCGGGGACCTGCAGGGGGGATTGAAAGTCCTCGACGCTTTTTCCAAGCGGATCCTGGATGAAACCCTTCCTGTCAAGTGGGACGCTCTGGTCCAGATAGAAAGGATCCGCACCCTCCTGGCCGGGGGCAAACCCCGGGACGCGGCCCCCCTGGTGGACGGCGCGGCCCGTTCCCTGGCCGAAATCCAGCCCAAGACGGATGAAGTCCGGGCCTACCAGGTGGAACTCAAATTCCTGGAAGGGAAGACCAAGATCGAAAGCAAGGACTACTCCGGCGCCCAGGCTTACTACCAGGCGCTCCTGGACAAGTCGCCCAAGGATCCGGATATCCGGGCCGCCGCCTACGCCGGCCTCGGGGAGACCTGCTACGCCCGGGGGATGGCCAAGAAATCCGTGAAGGATCTCTGGGAGGCTTACTTCCACTTCGGGCGGGCCTATGTCCTGGACATTCGTGACCGGGAAATGGGCGCACGGGTCCTCTATTACCAGGGCGCGACGCTCCTCGCCCTCGGCCCCCTCAAGGCCGGGCGGGAAAGCGCGGCCACGGCCAAAGGATACTTCAACCAGGTTATCAAGTTCTTTCCAATGAGTGATTTCGCCGCCCTTGCGGCGGAGAAGCTGAAATAACGGAACATCCCAGGATTCCCTTCCCGTGGAGGGACGGGACGCGAAAATTTACCCTTAGAGAGTTTTGCCCAAGGAGCTAAGCAAAACAGATGAGCAAGAAGACCCTCAAGAACGTGATGTTGGCCGGACTGGTTCTCTTCGGGGGCGTCGGATCCCAGGCCTTCGCCCAGGCCACGACCGTCACCAAGACCGAAGGGGCCACCCTGGGCGACATCTTCAAGAACGCAGGGGTGATTGGCTGGGCCATCGTGGTGCTCTCCGTCATCGCCCTGGCTGTGATCATCAAGTTTTTCGTGGACCTCAAGCGCGAAAAACTCGCCCCTCCCGACATCCTGGACGAGCTGGACGGGTACCTGGAGGAGAAGAACATCGATGACGCTCTCCAGCTCTGCGAGGACGAGCCCAACTTCCTGACCAACGTGGTCCAGGCCGGCCTGGCCAAGATCGACCACCCCTTCGAGGTGATCTCCACCGCCTTGGAAGAGGCCCTGGACGAAGAATCGGTAAAGACCCACTTGAAGGTGGGCTACCTGTCGTTGATCGCCCAGATCGCCCCAATGATGGGGCTCCTCGGCACGGTGGCCGGCATGATCCAGTGCTTCGCCACGATCGCCATGAAGGAGACGGGCGTCTCCCCCCGCGACCTGGCGGGAGGCATCAAGGCGGCCTTGATCACCACCCTCTTCGGGTTGATCGTGGCCATCCCCGTTGCGGCGGCCTTCGTCTTCTTCAGGAACAAGGTTGTCATGCTGACCATCGAAATCGGCGCCCAGGTGGAAGAACTCTTCGAGCGTTTCCGCCCGGCCGAGGATTGACCCGATTTTTTGAAACGGCCCCGGAATGGGCGGGGACCTGGGTTTCCCGCCTATCCCGGGGATAGAGGTTGAATCCATGGCGAAAAAAAGTATTCACCTGAAAACGGACTTGCCCATCGACATGACGCCGATGATCGACTGCGTTTTCCAGTTGATCATCTTCCTCATGATCAGCGTGGACTTGTCCCAGCAGGACCTGGAAGACCTCAAGCTCCCCCAGGTCGACCATGCGTTGCCGGACAAGAACGTCAAGAAGAACCGACCCATCGTCAACGTCACCCAGGAGGGGAAGCTCATCATGAAGCGGAAGACCTGGTACGATCCCAACAGGGACCTGAACAGGCTCCGCTTCAGGCGGCACTTGGCAAACATCGCCCGGGCCATGCCTTTAAAGATGGATCCCGACGTGAAAAAAAAGCTCCCCGACGACCCTCTCCTGCTCCGGGGGGACGAATTCACCGACTGGTACCACATGGCGAAGGTGATGGAGGATTGCGGGCTCCAGAACATCATGATCTGGAAAATCCAGCTCGCCGTGGCGGAAAGCCAGAAGGCCAAGGCGAGAAACAAGGCCCTTTTGGAACAAGCGCAGCATTGATCCTCCCCCCCCACCCGGGGGGAGTCCAAGGCTGGAGGTTAGGATGGTCAACAGGCAAAGAGTCAGGGAACAGGCGGGCATCGACGAGGACGCTGGGTGTGACATGACCCCCATGATCGATGTCACGTTCCAGCTCATCATTTTCTTCATGCTCCAGAAGTTCAAAACCCTTGAAGGAAAGCTCTCCGCCTTCCTTCCCAAGGACGTGGGCGTGAACACCACCAGCGCCAAGCCCATGGAAAAGCTGGATGTCCACGTCTACCTGGTGAAGAAAGGCACCTCCCACAAGAAGGGGAACCGCAAAGTCTGGACGGGCCGGAAGATCAAGTGGAAGGTCCAGGCCAGTTTCTACTACAACAAGCGGGACTTCATGAACGGCCTCAAGAAGTTCGCCAAGATCATGCGGGACCCCAAGGATCCGTCCAAGCCTGTTCCCGTCACCCTCCACGCGCACCAGGGCGTCTTCTACGGGGAGGTGACGAAGACTGTGGACGACATTCTTTACAGTGGATTCGACAAAGTGACTTTCGCCGGGGGGTACGCAAAGTAACTTGCTTGCCCCCCCCTCGGAGGAATCGGTAGACTGGATGCTTTCAGAGCCGTTTGACCCGTCGAAAAGACCCTCCTTCCCCCCTTCCCGGTGCCCCCGGGCGGAGGAAGGGCTTCTCGAGGGAAAGGATCTCAAATGACCGGCAAAGACGTGACGATTCTTGGTTCGGCTTTTCTGGCCCTTGGACTTCTCCTGGGCTCCTGTACCACTCCGGGACCGGAAGAAGGCGGGGGCGCTCCCCCCGACAAGGCGAAAGCCGGCTCGGAGACGGCGACATCGGCCAAAGAAGTGGCAGGCGGAAAGAACGCTAAATCCTCCCAGGCCAAGGTTCCGCCGATTCTGCTCCTGGACGCGCAGAAAAGGGCCTTCCTCAAGGAGGTCCACCTGAAGAACGCCCGGAAGCTGGTGGACCAGCTCAAGTACGAGGACGCCAAGGAGGAACTCCTGAAGGCGAAAGAGGTGGTTCCCGACGATCCCGAGGTGAACAAGCTCCTTTCCTTCGTCCTTGCCCAGCTCGGAGAGAGGCCCGCTTCGGTGGCCACCCGGGGGGAGGTGATGACCCAGGAATACAGGGCACGCCTGGAGAAGCTCAAATTGGAGGCCTTGGCCGCCTACGAGAAGGCCAAGGAGCACCTGAAATTCAAGGAATACGACAAGGCCATCCAGAAGCTAAGGGAAGTGCAGATGCACATCCACTACGGCGACGCCGTGAACTGGGGCGACCTCAAGAAGAAAGTGGATGACCTCCTGGCGAAAGCCCAGTCCGAGAAGGTCAAGGACATGGAGGCCCGGCGGGTGCGCCTGGAAGAGGAAACCTTCCGGAAGCTCAGGGAAGCCGAAGCGGTGGCCCAGGCCCGCAAGGCGGCCCAGATTCACACCATCTGGAAGGAAGCCCTGAGGAAATGGGTCGCCGAGGACTACGAGGACACGGCCCGCCTGGCCGGCGAAATCCTGGCTCTCGACCCCACCCACCAGCCCGCCCAGAAACTCCAGGACCTGGCCCAGAAGGCATTGAGAGAGCGGAACAACCGGGATTACATCCGCCGCAGGCGGGAGGAATTCCGCAAGTGGACAGACTCCCTGGCCGAGACCAAAATCCCTTATAGCGAAATCCTTGTCAAGCCCTCCAAGGAATACTGGAAGAGCATCACCGAGAAGCGGAAGTTCCGCAGCGAACTAGGGCTTTCCGAGGCAGTGGACCCGGCCACGAAGGCCCTGGAGAAAAAACTGGACACCGAAAGGGTCCGGGGGAATTTCCCCGAGGGAACGGCCTTCGCCGATGCTGTGAACCACCTTGTGACAGTCACCAACCTCCCCGTGGTCCTGACCAAGGAAGCGAGCGACCAGATCGACCAGGACTCCACGGAGGTCCAGTTGAACCTTCCCGTGCCCATCACGGCCCGTTCCTTCCTGGACCTGCTCATGAAGCTCAACGAGAACCTGACCTACGTCATCCAGGACGGCGTGGTTCTCATCACCACCAAGGAAAAGGCCGTGGGGAACAAGGTCGTCCGGGTCCACGACATCTCGGACCTGGCCTTCGGCCTCACCAACTTCGCCGCCCCCAAGATCGACACAATGAGGCTCGGCGAAGAGGGCGCCGGAGGGGGAGAGGAAGTCGGCCCCATGGGAGGCCCCGTGGGAGATCCGGTAAAGACGGTGGATCCGGAAGAGCTTGTCCAGATGATCAAGGACACCATCGCTCCCAACACGTGGGACTCTCCGGGCGTCTCCCTCACCACCGTAGGGACCCAGCTCGTGGTGGTCCACACTCCCGAAGTCCAGCGCAAGATCATCGACTTCCTCAACGAACTCCGCCGTTATGCCACCTCAATCGTGACCATCGACACCAAGTTCCTCACGGTCAGCGAGAACTGGCTCAACGAGATGGGCGTTGAATGGCGCGGCATGGGCGGAGAAGGCGAACAGGCTCCCGACCGGGGACGCTGGGGCAGGGAAGCCCAGCTCGACGACGTCACCAACGGCCTGGACGACAACGCTTCCCGGGGCTTCGACAACGGGGGCACCGGGACTTCCACGGACCCGGCTGCTCACCCCACGGCCGGATTCTTCTACGACGACGGCCTGGACGGGGACGTCCGGGCGAGGACGGAGAACATCTTCGGTTCCGCTCTCGGCGGCCTCCTGTCCACCAAGGGCGGCGCCACCCTGGGCGTGACCATCCTAGACGATGCCCAGATGCACTTCCTGGTGCGCATGGTGGAGAAGTCCGCTTCCTTCCAGCTCGTCAACAGCCAGACCCTGACGGTGATGAACACCCAGCGGGCCAACGTCACCATGGTCCAGCAGATCTCGTACGTGAAGGACTTCGACGTGGAAGTTGCCCAGGCGGCCTACATCGCCGATCCCCAGGTGGACGTCCTCCAGGACGGCATCGTCCTTGACGTGAAGCCCACCATTTCCTATGACCGCAAATACATCACCCTGGAACTTAGACCCACCGTGGCCGAACTCCAGCAGCCCATCCCCACCTTCCAGACCTCTCTCGCCGGCGCCACCCTGGCCGTGACCATGCAGCTCCCCGAGCTTAGGGTCCGGACGGTGAACACCACGGTGAAGGTTCCCGACGGGGGGTCGGTCTTGATCGGCGGTCTCAAGGAGATCCTGAACCACGAGCGGAAGGCCGAGGTTCCCTGGCTGGCGAACCTCCCCATCGTTTCCCTCTTCTTCAAGACCCAGGGGAAGGCCGACGAGAACAAGACCCTCATGATTCTCGTCCGGGCCTACATCACCGACGTGGCCGAGGCCATGACCAAGAGGTGATGGTGCAAAGCCCATCCCCTTCCCGGGGATGGTCCATTTGGAAACGACGGGGCCCTTCAGGGCCCCGTTTTTTTTCCATCTGGGGGAGAGCGGGAGTCCCGCAGCGAAGGGGCGGCCCGAACGGCCTTTCCGGATGGTCCCACATTTTTTTCGCCCCCCACCGCCTCCCCGGGTATCCTCTTTCCGGCCCCGTTGACGGTCCCGGCCTGGTTTTCCCGGAGGCGCACTATGCCGCGCAAGTTGGACGCCATCTTCTTCGATATCGACGACACCCTCTTCTCCACCTCGGTCTTCGCCGAGAAGGCCAGGCGGAACGCCGTGGACGCCATGATTTCCGTGGGCCTTCGTGTCTCCCGGGAGGAGTGCATCAAGGAACTCAAGGAGGTGATCCACGAGTTCTCCTCCAATTACGGCCACCATTTCGACAAGCTCATCAACCGCCTTCCCAAGGAGGCTTCGGCCGGGATCAACCCTGCCATCATCGTGGCCGCAGGGGTCGTGGCCTATCACGAGACCAAATACCGGGAGCTGAAGGTCTACGACGACGTGTATGAAGTCCTCAAGGCCCTTGCCGCCACCCCGGTGGTCCGGGGGATCATCTCGGCGGGACTCACCCTGAAACAGGCTGAAAAGATCGTCCGTCTCAAGATCTACGAGTTCCTGACCCCAAGCGCCATCTTCATCACCGACCAGATCGGAATCAGCAAGCCCAACCCCAAGCTCTACGAAAAGTGCGTCTCTTACCTGAACCTGGATCCGGGGAATTGCATCTACGTGGGGGACAATCC
Organism: Planctomycetota bacterium; assembly: GCA_027011425.1. Lineage (GTDB taxonomy): Bacteria > Planctomycetota > UBA1135 > UBA1135 > JALUZX01 > JALUZX01. Next base: position 466 of record JALUZX010000830.1, on the reverse strand, counting down.
TGTAAACGACATCGACCCCCCCAACAAAGTCGGCATGATCACTGTCAGGAACAAGCGTTCCGGGCGTTTTGCCTCGGTCCACGGAGAGACCCAGCCCGACTTCGAGATCCGCGATTTCTACGACCTGCGGGAAATCCTCCGCAAAGAATTCGCCGTGCCCATCTAAAAGCAATGGCATCCCCGAGAAATCAATGCCCTATTCAAGGTGGGTCCATGGGTGTCTTGGGTTTTCCCCGCCGAAGGTGGGGCCCCATCGTATACCGTCTCTTTCGTGAGTCCGGTGGATCTGGTTCGTTTGGGAAGAATGGAAGTGTGGGTTCCTTTCCAGGGACGACGTTCGGGCCGTCGCTTCGCTCCGGCCCGCCGGCGTCCCCTACGCTGCCGAAGACGGCAGAATCGCTCCTCATGGGGCCCCTCCTTCGGCGGGAGTGGAGGCCGATTTCCAAGGGGATGGAGGGGGCGGCGC
>JALUZX010000829.1 GCA_027011425.1 Planctomycetota bacterium | reverse complement strand
GGCCAGGACCAGGGCCCGCCCCTTTCCCGGCCGGGCGAAGGGCCGCCGCCTGAAGAAGATCCAGACCGTCCAGGGAAGGACCAGGAGCCAGGGCCAGCCGTATTGGAGGATTTTCCTGGGATAGAACCGGAAGAGGGAGGTGAAGTAGTGGGCCTTGACCAGTTTGGGCCGGGAAAACCTCATGGCCAGCTCCCCGAAGGCGCCTTGGATCCAGGCATCCCCGTGGCGGATCCACATGGCCAGTCCCCAGGAGCCGGCCAGAAGAAGGAAGAGGAGAGGGCCGCCGAGCCAGAAGGCCTTTTTTCGGAGGAAGGAAGAGTCTCCCGCCAGAAGGGCGTAGCCCAGGAGCACTCCCAAGGGAAGCAGGCCGATGGGCCCCTTGAGAAGGACCCCCGCCGCCAGGACCGCCCAGAAGCCGAGGCGCTTGGCCGTGGTGGGGCGCCGGTCCAGGGCCAGGCGCAAGGCCAGGATGTGGAGCATCACCAGGGGCACGGAAAAGCGGCAACTCGAGGCCACCCTGAGAAAGAGGGCGAACGTCCCCAGGGCCAGGGCCGAAAAGAGCCCCGTTTCCCCGTCCCAGACCTGCCTTCCCAGCCCGGCCAGGAGAAGGAGACTCGCCAGGGCGGCCAGCCCCACCACGAGGCGATACGAGAAGGGGTGGTCCCCAAAGAGACTCACCGAGGCGGCCATGGCCCAGAAAAAGAGGGGGGGCTTCTTGAAATAGGGGTCCCCGCCGAGGCGGGGCGTGACCCAGTCGCCGGTGACGGTCATCTCCCGGGCCGCTTCCATGTAGCGCAGGGCGTCGGAGGAGGAGCTTCCCTCCCAGGTGCGGGGAAGGAAGAGGACCAGGCTCAGCCAGGCCAGGAGGAACCAGTCGGGGAAGCGGGAGGATCCGGGGGATGTCATGGGAAAGTTTCTACCGGCGGCTGCTGCTGGGGGGCAAGCGGGGACAAAGAAGGCCCCCCCGGGTTTTCCCGGCAAGAAGTCTTGCCTCTCCCGGGGCTGCATGCCGAAAAGAGACAGGACTTAAAAAGGCGGATTCTTTTCAAGCCGGACCAAAGAGAAGGGATCGTCCAGGCGCGGGGCTCATGGCAAACCAGGAGAAGAAAAACCTCCAAGGAAACGGCAGGGAAGAGGGGGCCTTGGCCCTCAGGCTCTCCCGCTTCCTGCGCAACTTCGCCACATACCCCCTCACCAATCCACGAGTGCAGGCCGCGCTTTCTTCCCTGGTGGGCGTGGTCAAGGGGCTCCTGGAGAAATACCCGGCCGTCGACTTGCGCTTCGAGGGAGGAAACCTGGTCGTCCAGGGCTGGAAGTTCAAGAAAAAGCACCCGGATATCACCTGGCTGAAACAGGCCTTCAACGAGGCGAAGCTGAAAGGGGTGCGGATCCATCCCCAGGCCGGAGGCGACCGTCTCCTGGCTTTTTCCCGGCTCCTTATGGAAAACAGGGAACTCGCGAAGAAAGGGTCTTCCTTCGACATCATCTGGTCGGTCCCGCCCGATGGTATAGAACCCCTCCCTCTCGGGGAGGAGGGTCTTCCCATAGAAAACCTCGATGACGAGGGTGTTCAGGGAAGGCTGTGCGAGTCCCGGGACGGAAAGATGGATCCCGCGGAGATCCAGTCCGTCCTGGAGGCCGGGCGAGGCCTCCGCGGAAGGGCTGAAGATATTCTCCAATTCTGTGGGGGCAAGCGTCAGCCCCCGGCGGTGCTGGAAAGGATTCTCCTTTCCTTCCCCGGCGATCCTACCGCTCCTCCGCGCCAAAAGGCGGAGTGGGCCTCCACGGTCCTGGAAACGGCGGAGCAGATTCTCTTCGCCATGAGGATCCGTCCTGGAGGAAAGGATTGCAGTTTTGTGGAGCGGGTCATCGAGAGCGCCGTGGCCCGCCACCTGGCGGATTCTCCCGGCCTGGGAGAGGTCCGGTTTTCCGGCGGGGGAGCACTCCAGGATCGGGCCCCCTTCGGGAGGATCCGGGAAGAGAGCAGGGAAAATCCGCCCGAGGTCCTAAGGGAGTGGGGTTTCCTCCCCCACGGAGGAGGCTTCGACCTTGACCAGGGGATTCGGGCCGAGGCCCTGGCTGCGGGGCTCCACCTCCTCATGGTTCTTCCCGACATGGACAGAGTGGAGAACCTGAGGCCTTTCCTGGAGAGTCTCCTGGAGAATCCAAAGGAAGAAGAGTTCGTCACCCTCAATTCCTTCCTAAAGCCCATCAAGGCCGAGGGGGGCAAGGGCAATCCCGGGAAGGGGGTGGCCAAGGTCCTGGAGTTCCTGGAGGAGGAAGGCCTCAAAGAGCGGGCCCTGAAGGCATCTGTCCGATCCCCCCAGGCGGTGCTGGTCTCTTTCCCATCTTCATTTCCGGATTTCCTTGACCAGGTGGACCTTGGGGATCCTCCCTCGGTCAAGGTCTTCAAGGATACCTGCGCCCGGATCGGTCCGGCCCGCTTCCAGGAGGAGGAGGACTACCTGGCCGGCCGGGACGGGATCCTCAAGCCGGAGCGCGTGGAAAAGATCCTCGCCCTGCCGGCGCGTTCCGTTCTCCCCCTGATGCGGATCATCCTTCGCAACAAGGGGCGCCAATACAAGGACCAGTGCGCCCGCTTCCTCACCCAGGTAGGGCTCCAACTTAAGGAGGCGGTGCCTTTCCAGATTTACGACGACATCTCGAGCCTCCCCCTGGAATTCCTGGTCCAGGTATGTGAATCGGAAATCACGGGAAAGGCCACCAGGCGCCTCACCAATTTCACGTCCGTCCTTCTCCGGGGCTTCATCGAGGAAAAAGCTGGTGATCCGGACGCGGTCCCCCGCAGGGTGGCGGCGGTCAAGGCCCTGGGATGTTTCCCCTCTCCGGAAAACGAGCTTTTCCTGAAGAACCTGGTGAAGGGAGGGGGGCTGTTGGGAATCAGGAAGGAACCCGCTCCCGTGCGGGAGGCCGCCCGGGAGGCTTTGCGGGTCCTCGCTAGGCAGGGGAGGGAGTGACAGATGTCTGAATCGGCGGCCAAACCTCTCCAGCTCACCCGGGCAACGGCCTTCGTGGAGGAACTCGTCCTGGTTCTGGTCAATTACAGGATTTTTTTTCCGGGACACCCGAGGATCAAGGAATCGATCCAGAAAGTCCTTGGACAGGTGGAGGAACTCCTGGGCGACGGGTCCTCCATAACTCTCAAAGTCCACGAAGAGACCCTGCTCTTCGGGGAAGAGCCCCTCGTGGGAGCAAGCCTCTCCGCCGCCAGGCTCATCCAGCGGCTGAGCGAGTGTCGGGCCGGCGGCGTGGAATTCCTCCAGGGAATCAAGGAGAGGGACCTGGAGTCCTTCCTGGCCTTTCTCAGTTCTCCTCCCCCGATGCTAAAAACCTATATGGAGGCCAACCGGATCCTGGAGCGGAAAGGGTGCGGGAAGATCCGTTTCCTCAGGCTCTCGGGGCGGGAAGAGCTGGAAAACGAAGAGGCTCTCACGGTCTACCAGGACGTGATGGATTATCTCCAGGAGGTGACCATCCGGGCCTGCAAGGGTGAGCCCATTCCGCTGGCCCCGGGGAAAGAAAGGGTCGCCAAGGTCCTGCGCTGCCTGGAGGAGGATCCCCTCTCTCTGTTCCGCCTGGCCAATTACGAGCAGTTCGATCTTCTTTCCCTGGGGCACTCGGCCCGTGTGGCCCTTCTTGCCCTGGAATTCGTCCGGGCCCATGAAAGCGACAGGAATATTCAGGTTCGGGTGGGGACGGCGGCCCTTCTCCACGACGTGGGGAAGTCCTGGGTGCCCGTAGAGATCCTGGGGAGCCGCAAGAAGTTGACTCCCGATCAGAGGCGCGAAATTGACCGACACCCTCTTTACGGAGCGGAGATTCTCGCCGCTTCGAAGGAGATGGACCCCATGGCCGTGGCGGGAGCCTTCGGTCACCACCGTAACCCGGGAGGCCTGGGAGGCTATCCCCGCCTCCTGGCCCCGGCGCCGGTCTCCAACATCTCCAGGTTGCTCAAGGTCTGCGATATCTACGAAGCCCTGACTGCGCCCCGGCCCTACAAGGAACCCCTCACCCCCGTCCAGGCCTGGCGGGTGCTTCTCGGGATGAAGAGCGAACTGGACCCGGGAGTCTTGAAGAAGTTCATGGGAGTCATGGGGCTCTATCCCCTGGGAACCTTCGTCAAGCTCGGCTCTGGAGAGATCGCCCTGGTGGTAGGCCAGGGCAGGGAGATGCACCTTCCCAGGGTCAAGCTCATCCGGGGGAGGCGGGGGGAAGCCCTGCCCCAGGAGGAACAGAAGATCCTGGACCTTTCCCAGGAACAGAAGGAGAAGGGCATTCGCATCTCGGGAACGGTCGTTTCCATGTAGGCGGAACCACTCCCGGGAGGTACGGCTCAGAGGGTTTTCCTGAGATCCGGGTCCAGTCCGTCTTCGGCGGTGAAGTAACGCCTGTAGCCGAGGACCACCGTAAGAAGCGAGGAGAGGGATGCCGCCAGCGCCAGCATGAGCATGATCACGATCTGGTAGCGGGCCGCCTGGACGGGGTCCGCCCCGGCAAGGATCTGGCCCGTCATCACCCCGGGCAGGCTCACCAGGCCCACGATGTTGAGGGCGTTGAGGATGGGGGTCATGCCGGCCCGGATGGCCCCCCTGCAGGGTCCCCGGGCGGCCTCCCAGGGCGTGGCCCCTAGGGTGAGAAGGACCTCCACCTGTTCCAGGCGGTTGCTCATCTCCGAATGGAGTCTTTCCAGGGCCAGGGAGACCACGTTGAGGGTGTGCCCCAGGACCATTCCCGCCAGGGGCAGGGCCACCTGGGGTTTCCAGATCGGCTCGGGCCGGATGACGGCGGCGCATATGATCAGGGAAACCGTATAAGTCGTGGCGGCCATGGTCCAGAAGACCGTGGACCTGGGAGGGCGGAAGACGCCCTTGCTCCGCTGGAGGGCTTCGAAGGTCGCCACCAGGCACATGAGGAGCACCACGCCGGCCACGGCGTAGGGCCGGTTCCACTGGAAGATGATCCCCAGGGCGAAACCCATCAGCAAAAGCTGAATCACCGTGCGCGCCACGCCGACCAGGAGGGACTTGAGGAGTCCCAGTCCCGCCAGGACGGAGATCCCTCCGGCGCCGAGCACCAGCATGGCCGCAGCGGCCATGCT
>JALUZX010000828.1 GCA_027011425.1 Planctomycetota bacterium | reverse complement strand
CCGGCCGGTGGATCGAGGAAGGGCATATCCACTCGGCCCGGGCCAAGACGGCGGAGGACGGGACCTATACGCTCATCTTCCCATCCGCCGTAAACGCCTGGATCAGGCTCTTCAGCAGGACTTGGGGGACTTCCACCCTCGAGGGGATGACCCGCCGGGTCCGGGTCCCCGCCCGCGGGGTGGATTTCCGCCTCTTTCCCCGCCCCTCGGCCGTCCTGGTCGTCCGGATCCAGGACAGGCGGACGAGAGTCTTTCTTTCTTCCTTCAAATACACCCTCGTTCTCCGGAGGCCCGTGCTCTCCCCCCTGGGTAGAGTCGGGATGGGCGACACGCCTGTGGAGGCCAACAAGACGGCCCAGGGCCCGGTCCTGAAGAAAGTCCTGCTCCTTCCCCCCGGGGTAAGGACCGCCCAGGTCCAGGTCGTCACCCACTGGGCCCGCCGTTGGGTCGAAATCGAGGCAGGAAAGACCACCGAGGTGACTCTCCTGGCGGAGGTGAAGACCCTCGAAGGTGTAGTGACCGACACAGAGGGCCGCCCCCTGGAGGGAGCGATCGTCTACCCGGGGCCGGCTATGCTCCTTCGCGGAAACGAACCCTTCAAGCCCCTGGACCCCCGCCGGATCGGGAGAATCCAAGGGGTCGTGAAGACCGGGCCGGACGGGCGTTTCCGCCTGGAGGCGACGGGTCCCCTGGTGACGGCCTGGCGCCCGGGATACAGCCCCGTCACCCGCACCATTGGTGATGCGGCCCGCCTGGTCCTCCCAGGCCTGGGATCCATCGAGGGGGTCCTCCTGGACGAAAGAGGCGAGCCCCGGCCCGGGGTTTCCCTCCTCCTGGACGGGGTCCGTGAGACCAGGACCGGCAGGGACGGGCGATTCCGGTGGGAAAAGGTGGAAGCCGGGGTCCGGGGAATCAGTCTTCCCGGGAAGGAGCTTGGCGGAGGCCGGAAGGAAAGCCCCGGGCGGTATTGGGGAGTCCTGGTGAAACCAGGGGCTCCCACGAAAGTCACCCTGGGCCGGGGGATCGAAACGGTGGAGATCCATATCCTTTCCACCGGCGGGAAACCCTTCCTCGCCCCCATGAAGGGAATCCTGGTCGGCCTGGAGGGGATCTTCCCCTTCCCGCCCCTCTTCACCGCCCGGGAAGGGACCTTCATGGTCCATCGGATCCTTCCCGGCAGATACTACCTCCTTTCGAATGAGGGGAGAGGTCTCCTGGAAATCCAGGGGCCCAAGGCCGAAGTCCGCCTGGGAGGGGCGGATCTCACGGTCCTGTCCAAACCCGGCCTCACCCTTGGCCTCTACCCGGAGAAGGCCCACGAGCTTCTCCGGTTGATGTGCCTCAGGGCTGCCCGCCTCTTCCGTTCCAGGGCCCAGGGAGACGGCAGGCTCCTCTTCAAAGGCCTTCCGCCGGGGAGCTACATCCTGTCCACCCCCAGCGAGACCAGGCGCCGCCGCCTCGAAGTGAAAGGCCCCGGGACCCTGGTGGACTGCCGCGACTGGTGAAGCGCCCCGCCCGTTCCTTGTAATCGGCCTCAGGGAGGGTAAACCCTGGGAACGAAGGAAACCTACGGCGGGCCGGTCCATGTCTCTTCCTGGCGCGAGGCGAGGGCCCGGACCGCCCGGGCAGGGCCATGCAGTGACGGTCACGACAAAAGTCCGGGACCCTCGAAAATCCCCAAAAAAATCGTGACCTTCCACAAGTTTAGAATTTTGTGAAGCCCCCGCCGGAACGAGGCCGGATCGGAGATCCGGACTCGTGACGTCGGGGGGCCCGTTCCGAAGGAGTCACCGAATCACGAACTAGACAAGACTTTCCTCGCCTCCGCCATGCAATTCAACTCCACTCTCTTCCTCTTCTTCCTCCCCGCCGTGGCGGCGGCCTACTGGATCCTCCAGCCTTCCCGGAGGCGCGTCCTCCTTCTCATCGCCAGTTACGCCTTCTACTGGGTCTGGAGCGTTCCCTTCTCGGGGCTCCTCGCTTTCTCCACCTTCGTGGACTATTTCGCCGCCCGGATCATCGAAAAGGCCGGGAAAAACCGCGCCCGCCGCCTGGCGGGCCTGCTCTTCTCTCTTTGCGCCAACCTGGGGGTCCTGGGGCTTTTCAAGTACGCCGACTTCTTCTCCGACACGAGCTGGTCCCTCTTCGGCGCCCGCCCCTGGCCCCACCTGGGCCTGGTCCTCCCCCTGGGCATCTCCTTCTACACCTTCCAGACCATGAGCTACACCATCGACGTATACCGGGGCGTCCTTTCGGCCAGGAAGAGCTTCCTGGACGTGGCCCTGCGCCATTACGCCCCCCAGTTCGCAGACCAGTTCACGGACTTCCAGTTCACAAGGGGACACCCCTTCGACTTCAACCCCAAGGGCTACCGGGGCCCCCTCCCTCTCAAGGAAAAACGAAAGGGCGAATTCCGGATCCTCTGTCTTGGGGATTCGACGACCTTCGGCACGGGTGTGGCGACTTCCGCGACCTGGCCCGCGCGCCTGGAGGAGGAACTCCGGGCCCGGACGAAAAGGCCCGTCTCGGTCATCAACGGGGCCCTGGAGGGAGCGAGCCTCCCGGGCCTCCTCTACACCTTCGACCATGACTGGAAGGGATACAGACCCGACTGGGTGGTCCTTGGCCTCTACGCCAACATGGTGGCCGGCGGGTGGATCCTCCGGAAGGACGGGTACAAGCCCCCCTGGAACGGGCGCTTCGAATACGCCCTCGAGCACCCCGAAGCGCCCCTTTCCACAAGGTTGAACCGGCTTCTCCACAAGGTCTGCCTTCCCTCGGCCCTGCTCTGGGGCATGCACGTCTTCTGCTTCCAGATCGGCCTCCAGGGCCACAGGGCGGACCCCGCCGACCCCCACGGCTTCTACCTGGCCTACGGGTGGAAACAGGGCGATCTCCCCCCCGACCTCCCCGGAAAGGCGTGGAAGGTCCTGGAAAGGGATCTGGCCCTCCTGAAGAAGAAGACCGCCGCCCGGGGAGCCCGGCTCCTGGTGACCTTCCTCCCCTGCCGGTTCTCCCTGAGTAACTGGTGGAGCGACAACTACCAGGCCGTGCCCAGGGAGAGGCTCACCATCGATCCCGTGGAGAAGACCCGGGACTTGTGCGCGTCCCTGGGAATCCCCTACGTCGATTCCCGTGCTTCCCTGAGGAAACGCCGGCGCGAGCTGGAACGAAAGGGCCGGAGCGCACCCATGTACATCGTCGGCGATTTCGGCCACCTGGACCCGGAAGGCCACCGGGCCGTGGCCCGGGGAATCCGCTCCTTCCTCGTAAAAGCCGCCGGAAATTCCGTCTTCCCCGCCCAGGACACGGAAGAAAAGTGACCCTCTCCACCAGGCCCTCATAGCCCACAACCTGGGCCATTTTCCCCTTATGGGCTCCAGAACAAAATCAGTGACGGTTACGACAAAAGTCCAGGACCCTCGAAAATCCCAAAAAAATCGTGACCTTCCCCCAGCTTGAAATGTTGTGAAGCCCCCGCCGGAACGAGGCCGGATCGGAGATCCGGACTCGTGACGTCGGGGGGCCAGTTTGGCCGCAATCACCGAATTCAGAGCTTGACAAGACTTTTGTCGCGTCTGTCAATCAGTGCCCTTTTCATGTTATCCGCTCCTTTTGATGGGTGAAAACTGCCCGTCCTGCCTTTCAGAACAAGGCTTGGGCTTAAGCCCCCAAGAATTTACATCCTGCCCCGCCCCCTCAAATGAAGGGGAAAGTTCATTTCACGGTGACCTCCAGGGCGTCGGAGGTGGAGAAGGTGCCCATGGGCCCGAAGGGGGATCCGGAGTTGACCCAGAGGGCTTGGGCGACGAGCTTGAGGCCTTTGGCCCAGGTCGGAATGGGAATCTTGATCCTGTTGCTCTTGTAGAGGGGCCATCCCCCGGAATAGAGCCCGAAGATCATCATGGCGGGACGAGGGTCAACGTAGATTTTGGCCCCCTGCCAATTCCAACCGCCTGGGATCTTCCGGAACCCTACAAGCAAGATCCCGGCCGTCTTCCCGGGCGCTTTCCAGCTCTCGAACCCGAAATTCTGGGAGCCGCCCACAGGATCGGCCGTGGTATAGAGGGCCGGATACCCCTCACCATGAGGTGTCCCCCAACCCACCTGCTTTACGCCCGGTACTCCAAGCCTCATGCACGTGACAAACCCATCTCCCATTCCTATATTCGTCCCTTTGGTTACAGGTCCATGGTTTTTATTCTGGAAAACTCCATTAGTAACGGGAAAATCCTTCGATGAGGAATTCCCGACGAGAATAGCCATGCCCTCTCCCCACGCACAAAGGCCGAACCCCCAGTCCCAACCTTCCCCACCAAGGAAAGATGAATAAAGAAGTTTCCTTCCCATTGGATCGAACCTGAGGAGAAAGGCATCCCATCCTGAATTTTGCGGAGACCCCCAACGCCACCGGTCGGTGAAAGCACCCGGGGTAGCAGGAAATGTAGAAGTAACCGTTTTCCCCCCCATGACCGGAAACCCCAAACTGTCCAGGGCAAGGTCCCTGCAACGGGAACCCTGGTAAGTCCCCCCTATTGTAGTGATGAAAATCGCTTTGTGTAAAACAGGCTCAAAACGGGCGAGAAAGAGGTCAACCGAATTTGGCCCGCCCGTCCCTTTACACCATCCATTGACAGTGGAAGGAAAGTCTTTAGATTCTGTTTTGCCACCACAATAGACTGTGCCGGTTTTCCCCCCTGCAAGGGCTGTAACCCAGTCCCACCCATTTCCACCAAGGTAGGTTGATTCCGAAATCTGTTTTTTTCCTATATCCACTTTCGTAACAAAACCATCCCACTTGCCACCTCCATACCTATTCTGGTAAGCATGTGTTGAAACAGGGAAATCCAAAGACTCGGTCCTACCTCCAAGGTAGAGGTAATCGTAAGGCCCCCGGGCAAGGTCGGCAACATAATCGTTTCTCTTGCCCCCAAAAATTCCGGAAAATAATACTTTTGAAAAGGAACCATTAACATGAAGAAGAAAGCAATCAACCATTTGGGGGATCAATTTCCAAGAACCCGAAGTTAAAGGAAAATCCAACGAATCTGTGGAGCCGGCACACCAACAGCTCCCATCAGGAGCCAGCCAAAAACCACCCGCAAGATCGTCCCCCCTCCCACCCAAATAGG
>JALUZX010000827.1 GCA_027011425.1 Planctomycetota bacterium | reverse complement strand
TCCTCGGGCAGGTCCCCGGGCTGGATCAACTCCCCCGACCCCAGGAGGACCGCCCGCTCCACGGCGTTTCTCAGCTCCCGGACGTTTCCCGGCCAGGGATACTTCCGGATGAGCGCAAGGGCCTCCTCCGAGAGAGCGGCCCCTGGTTTCTTGAATTCGCGCCCGAACTGTTTCACGAACTCCCGGGCCAGAACCACCGCGTCCTCCGGCCTCTTCCTGAGGGGGGGGATCTCCAGGGGGATGACTTTCAGGCGGTAATACAGATCCTCCCTGAACCTCCCCTGCTCCACCTCCTTCTCCAGGTCCTTGTTGGTGGCCGCCACGACGCGGACGTCCACCTCGATGTCCTTCAGCCCCCCCACCTTCCTGAAAACACGGTCTTCCAGAAACCGAAGAAGTTTCCCCTGAACGGAAAGGGGCATGTCGCCCACCTCGTCCAGGAAGACCGTGCCCTTGTCGGCCACTTCCAGGAGCCCCCTCTTGGCGGCCCTCGCGTCGGTGAAGGCGCCTTTCTCGTGGCCGAAGAGTTCCGACTCGAGGAGCGTCTCGGAAAGAGCGGTGCAGGTGATATTGGTGAAAGGGAAAGCGGCCCGTTCGCTCTCGTAGTGCAGGGCCTGGGCCACGAGTCCCTTGCCAACGCCGCTCTCCCCGCGGACCAGGACCGTGGCGCTCTGGCTGGCCGCGACCTTCCGGACCAGGTTCCTGAGTTCCACCATGGCGGAACTCTCTCCCAGGATGCGGTCCACGCCGAAGCGCCGCCGGTTCTCCCCCCGGAGCCGGTTCACCTCCCTGCGCAGGCTCACGGCCTCAAGGGCCCTGGAGAGGACCAGGAGCATCTCTTCCATGGAAAAGGGCTTGGAGATGTAGTCGTAGGCCCCGGCCCGCATGGCCAGCACGGCGTTCTCCACCGTCCCATGGGCGGTCATGAGGACCACGGGAAGGTCCGGTTCGCTCTCCTTGAACTCCTCGAGAAGGGTCACACCGTCTCCGTCGGGAAGGCGCACGTCCAGAAGGACCAGGTCTTGGCCCTTGGAGAAGAGCTTCCTCGCTTCCGCCACGGTGCCCGCTTCACGGACCCTGTAGCCCTCCTGGGTCAGGCGCTCCTTGAGGGACCACCGGACCAGCTCCTCGTCGTCCACAACCAGGATGGTCTGATTCGCCATAACTCTTCCGGGAAAAGCTCCTTCTCGGGCCGAAAGCCGCCGGGCGGCAGAGGCATTAAATAACAAAAGTAACATGTTCCTTCCCCGCCGGAAGACGGGGAAGGCGGCTTTCTTCTGCTTCCACACCCGGAGGGAACAAGGAAAACCATGGACTTGGCGCCCATTACGGCCCGCAGAGCCGCCGAACTGGCGGGCCTGGACCTGGAGGCCCTCTCTCCCCGCCTGACCATCTCCAAGGACATCCTCTCCCCGGGAATCCCCGGCCTGGCAAGGGAATTGACCGAACGGATCGGCAGGCTTCCCGAGATGGCCGGGCGGTTCCGGGAGACTCCCAAGGAAACGGCCATGCAGGAGGCCCTGGAGACCTGGCTCCACCACCTCCTGGAAGGACCCCACGACGAGAGCCTCTGGATCGAATCGGCCCGGCTGGCCAGGCTCCACGCCCGTTTCGGCCTCCAGCAGGACCAGGTCCTGGTGGGATTGCGCTTCCTCGAGAAAGGACTGGTAAGGGCCTTGCCCGGGGAAAGGGCGGCCGAGAAGGAAGCCCTGGAAAACCTCTTCCTCCTGGTGGAGGCCGTCATGCTCCAGGCCCACAGCCGGGAGCGGGAGGAGAGGTTCCGGCGCTCCGAGCGCCTCGCCGCCCTGGGAAAGATCGTGGCCGAGGTGAACCATGACCTTCAGAATCCCCTGGCCGTCATCCGCACATCCATCTACTCCCTGAGAAACCGCCTGGAGAAGGGGAAGACCGAGGGAGTCCGGGTCCACCTGGACCGAATCCAGAGAAACGCGGAATTGGCCATCCACATCGCCTCGGACCTCCTGGACCTCACCCGCCACAGAAGGCCCGAGACCCAACGCCTGGAAATCTCCTCCTTTCTGGGGACCCTCCTGGAAGAGTTGGACATTCCCCCGGAGATCCGCCTGGAGGCGGACCTCAACCCTGAGGCCGGCCTGGTGGAAGCGGACCCGACCATGCTCCAGCGGGTCTTCCAGAACCTCTTCCGCAACGCCGTCCAGGCCATGGGCGGCCGGGGAACCTTGAGCGTGACGGCCCGCAGGGGGGAGGGAAACGTGGAGATCGCCGTCCAGGACACCGGCCCGGGCTTCCCGGAAGAGGAAATCCAAAGGGTCTTCGAGCCACTTTATTCCACCCGCCCCGAAGGAGCCGGCCTGGGATTGGCCATCGCCCGGAAACTCGTCGAGGCCCACGCCGGGCGGATCCGGGCGGAAAATCCCCCCGGCGGAGGCGCCCGGGTGGTGGTCACCCTCCCCGGGTAACCCCGAGAATTCATCGACGAAAGCCCCGTTGAAGGAGAAGCTCCGGGGGCCCATTCTCTGCGGTGACCATGAGTTCGAACCGACCCAAGACCGCCCTGGTGGTGGACGACAACAGGGACTACGCGGAAAACCTGGCGGAGATCCTCCAGGAAGAGGGGTTCCGCACCTTGACCTGTCTTTCCGCCGGCCAGGCCCTGGCCGCCGTGGCGAAGGAGAAGGTCCACATCGCCATCGTGGACGTGCTCCTCCCCGACCTGGGGGGCCTCCAGCTCCTGGAGGAACTCCTGGCCCGGGACCCCAAGATGGGGGTGATCATGGTGACGGGCCAGGTCTCCCTGGAAACTGCCGTTCGGGCCCTCAACCAGGGAGCCTTCGGTTACGCCCTGAAGTATTGCGATCCCGAGGAGATCCTGGCCCACGTGCGCAGGGCCGTCCAGCACCAGGAGGCCGTGGAGAGGGCCGAGTTCTCCCGGAGTCTCTACCGGACCATCTTCGAGAGGAGTTCCGACGGAATCTGCGTCCTGGAAAACATGGATTCCTGCCGCATCTCCGACCTGAACCAGCCCTTCGCCAGGATCCTGGGGCTCGAGCGGGAAAAGATCGTGGGGCGCACCCTCTCCGACCTGGGCCCAGCCGGTTCCCCCAAGTCCCTGGCCGCCGTAGTGAAGCCCCTCCTCCAAGACAGCCCCACCCACCTGGAAGACGTGAAGGTGACCCTTCCCGACGGGAGATCCCGGGACATGGAACTCCGGATCGGCCCCCTCCGCCCGGGGGAGACAGGCCCCGTCCAGCTCCTGGTCCGGGACATCACCGAGGACAAGAGGATGCGGGAGCGGATCGCCCATGCCGAGAAGCTCGCCCTTCTCGGGGAATTCACCGGCCGGGTGGCCCACGAAGTGCGGAACCCCCTGGCCGGCATCAAGGGCGCCCTGGAAGTGATCCGGGGCAAACTGGAGAAGGATCCCGAGAGCCGCCGGGTCATCCAGGCCATCTTCAACAGGATCGACCAGTTGGACGTGTTCATCCGGGACCTCCTCCAGTTCGCCCGACCCTCCCGGCCCGAACCCAGGGAAGTTCCGGCCGGGGAACTGCTTCCCAAAGTCATGGGCCTCACCCAGGCGGATCCCCTCTTCAAGGACGTGCGGATCGAGCTGGACGTGGAAAAAGACGCCAGGATCTACGTGGACCCGGGTTCCCTCCAGATCGTTCTCACCAACCTCCTGCGCAATGCCGCCGAATCCATGAAGGGCTCCGGGAGGATCCGTATTTCTGTCCGTCGTATTCATTCCGAATCCCTGCTTGCCGTGGAGGACGAGGGCCCCGGGTTCGCCGGGGATCCCGAGACCTTTTTCACCCCTTTCACCACCACCAGGAGCGCCGGAACCGGTCTTGGGCTCGCCATCGCGCGCAACCTGGTGGAGGCCCACGGGGGGACCCTCACAGGAGTCAACCGGCCCGAAGGGAGAGGCGCGCGCCTGGAGATCCTTCTCCCCGGTCCCCCCGGCGGGGAGGAGTGAGCCTTGGGGTTCTGGGAGATCTTCTTCCTCTGCGTGGGAGGCCTGGGCCAGGCCCTCTTCACGGCCCGGATGCTGGTCCAGTGGTGGTATTCCCGCAAGGCCGGAAAGAGCGTGGCCCCGCCGCTTTTCTGGTGGCTCAGCCTGGTGGGAAGCCTGCTCTCCTTCTTCTACGCGCTCTTCCGGAAAGACCCCGTCTTCGCCCTGGCCCCGGCGTCCAACCTCTTCTTCTACGCCCGCAACATCCTTCTCACCTCCCCCGACCGCAAGGGGCTCCCCCCGAGAGTCCTCCTGCTCTTCGGGACCCTCTTCGGCGTCCTGGTATGCGTCACGGTGTGGGCCAAGTTCCGCCTGGACCTCCTCTCCGAGATCCCCCCCTTCTGGCTGGGCGTGGGCCTCACGGGGTCCACCCTCTGGGTGGCCCGCTTCCTCCTCCAGTGGATTCTTTCCGAGCATAAAGGGGAAAGCCACCTGCCCCTGCACTTCTGGCTCGTGAGCCTGGGGGGCGCCGCCCTTCTTTTCGCCTATTCCCTCTTCCGGAAGGATCCCGTCTTCCTGGTGGGATACTCCTTTCCCATCCCGCTCATCCTCTGGAACCTCCTCCTCTTCCGGAGGTCCGAAACCCAGGGAGACGGGGAAAACTCGGAGGAAGGGGGATGAAGATCTTCAAGGACCTCTCCCCCCTCGAGAGGGGGACCTTCAAGCTCCATCTCCTGGCCTCGGCCTTCGAAGGAAGCGCCTTCGCCGTCTGGTGGATCCACGACTTCTTCTTAAAAAAGACCCTCCACGGCGCGAACTGGCAGGTCTGGATCCTGGTTTCCTTGTGGCCCGTGGCCAATCTCACCTCGGTCTACTTCGCCGGGAAAGCCGAAGGGGGCCGGGGACTCAAGCCCTACCTGGTGGCGGCCGCCCTTCTCGGGAGGCTTCCCCTGGCACTTATGGCCCTGGCCTCCTCCATCCCCGTCTTTCTCGCCCTCCACGCTCTCTACTCCCTCTCATTCGCCGTGGCCAAGCCCGCCCAGACGGCCATCCTCCAGGCCAATTACCGGGAAGGCCGCCGGGGCGAACTCTTCGGATGGGCCTGGACGGTGACGGTTGCCCTGGGCGGCCTCGGCTCCCTGGGGGTCGGGGCCCTGCTGGATCGTTTTCCCGGGATCTACCACCTGCTCCTCCCCCTGGAAGGAATCATGGG
>JALUZX010000826.1 GCA_027011425.1 Planctomycetota bacterium | reverse complement strand
CAGGGGGGCCAAGGCCCTCCTGGTGGTCTTCATGTGCAACCACTGTCCCTACGTGATCCACGTGAAGGAGGGCCTGGCCGCCCTGGGGCGGGACTACATGCCCAAGGGGGTGGCCATGGTGGGGATCAATTCCAACGACGTGGAGAACTACCCCCAGGACAGCCCGGAGAGGATGAAGGAGGACAAGGAAAAATACGGTTATCCTTTTCCCTACCTCTTCGACGAGACCCAGGAGACGGCCAAGGCCTACAAGGCGGCCTGCACGCCGGATTTCTTCCTCTTCGACGGGGACTTCGAGCTGGTCTACCGGGGCCAGATGGACTCCTCCAGGCCCGGGAGCGACGTTCCCGTCACGGGAGAGGACATCCGGGCCGTCCTGGACGCTCTTCTGGAGGGGCGTCCCCTGCCGGAGGAGCAGAGGCCCAGCGCAGGGTGCAACATCAAGTGGAAGCCCGGCAGCGAGCCCGACTACCTGTAGAGATCAAGCGCCGTCCAGGAGCCAGCCTTCCTCCTTCTGGTGGAAGGAGGCCGGGTCTTCCAGGTAGAGGATGGTGTTCTCCAGGAGATGTTCGTGGAACTTCTCGACTTCCACGAGTTTTTCCAGGAGGGCCTTCAGGGAGGGATCGCTCACTTCCTCCGCCCAGTCCCGGTAGGCCTTCCAGGTCTTCTGTTCCCGTTCCACGGCGAGATGGAGGGGTTGGAGGTCGTCCTTGGAGGCCTTGATCGCCTCTTTGGTCTTTTCCGGGGCCTGGGCGAAGATGTGCTTCACCCGGCCGTAGGATTCTTCCTTCAACTCCCGGGCGCTCTGCTCCACGCCAAGGGTCTCTCCGATCCACTTGATATGGTTCTCCTCGTCCTTGGCCAGGGATTCGAGAACGTCCTTGACCGCCGGGTTGGAGGCGTGGGAGGCCGCATCCAGGTAGAAGGCCCTGCCGTCTTTCTCGAGTTGAACCGCCGTCCGGATGATTTCCTGCTTGTCCATGGGCTCTTTCCTTTGCTTCGATCCACCGCCCGGGGAGGCGCCGGTGCCTCCCGGCGGGAGAACCTGCTTAGAGGTAGGGCTTTTGATCCCTCCTCTTCAAGGGGAAAAGCGGGGAATCCCTCAATCCCCGGAAGAAACCGGGTCTTGCTCGGGATGTCCTCGTTCCCCTCCGGGCCGGATCGGCGGGAGCCTACCCCCTGCCCCCGGAGATCCGGGAGGGTTGGGGGAAAATCAGTCCCTTTTGGTTCGGACCCAGTTTTTCTCGCGTTTTCCCAGGAAACGGATGTAGAGCCCCAGTTTTCCCCCTATATACCATGGGACGGTGAGGAGTTCCCGGAAGCTGAGAATACTCCTTCCTAGTTTGATCCATGCCAGGGCGATCGTTCCTCCCAGGAGAAGGAAGACGGCGCAGGCGAGGAAAAGAGGAAATATAATCCCCGCAAAAGCAGCCGCCAGGTCCAGGAGGGTGACAAGAAAGAGAAGAAGCGCCAGGAGGGCCAGGGGGGGGACCGCCATGTCCAGGCCGAAAACAGCAGACCGGAAATCACCCGACAGGACCGAGCGGAGGAAAAGCACGGGGAATTTTCTCATGATAAGGGCCAGGTGGCCGTGCTCCCACCTGGTCCTCTGGCTTTTCCATCCGCTCTTTTCCCGGGGGAAGGAGCTGCGGACGACTGCGCGGGGGCAGAAGCAGGCCGGTGTTCCCCGCATGGCCAGGTCGATTCCCAGCTTCATGTCCTCCACGAGATCCGAGCCGGCCAGGTCGACCCCCTCCAAGTGTTCCCAGAGGAAAGCCATCCCGGTTCCCTGGAGGTGGCATGGAAGACTCAGCTTGTTCAATCCCTGCTGGCGGACGAAGGATTTGAAAAACCAGGCGAACTCGGCGATCTTTCCCTGGGGGCCCGTTTGGACGGGGGCTTTCATGAGATAGAGACCCTGGACGGGCCTTCTTTTCTCCAAGAGAGTTTCCTTGAGTTCTTTCAGGAAATTCGGCTCCACCGAACAGTCCGCGTCGAGGACCACCACGATACCGGGCGGATCCTCCTTCAGGGCGCGGATTCCGAAATCCAGGGCGTATCCTTTTCCCTTCTTGCTCTCGTCCTTTCTCTCCACGGTCCGAATCCCATGAGCCGAAGCGACCTCGCCCGTTCGGTCCGTGCAGTTGTCCAGGACCACCAGGATTTCGTCGTTGGGGGAGAGGGCCTGTTTCAAGGAAGCCAGGGTCCGGCCGATCACCTTTTCTTCGTTGTGGGCCGGAATAAGAACGGTGCACCTTGGACCTTCCCCTTCCGAGTCCTCCTTCGCGGTCCTCCGAGGCTCGGGAAGGTAGAGGGCGGCCAGGGTCTCGACAAGGAGGACCAGGACCGGCACCACCAGGGCGAGGGTGAGAAGGGTCGGGATCAGGTTCAACAGGGGCATGGTGGTCCTTGCTGTCTCCCTTCCATGGGCTTTCTTCGCCCTGCCCGGCTCAACCAGGTTTTTCGCCTTCCCGCCTTCTGGAGCCGAAAGGGCCGGGAGGCCTCCCTCGGTTTCCTAGATCGGCTCTCCTTGCCTTTGCCCTTGACAAGGGGAAGGGTCTGTTCCATTTCCGGGAGAACACCGGGAAAGGGTCCGGTCCGGCGGGAGGAGGCGTCTCATGACGAGAGGAACCCCCCCATGAAAAGTTACAGGAAAGAACTCTGGTTCAAAACCCGTACCCGAAGGGCTTTCGTGCACATCACCTCCCAGGTGGAGGAGGCCGTGAGGGAGAGCGGGATCCGGGAGGGCCTTTGCCTGGTGAACGCCATGCATATCACGGCCAGTGTCTTCATCAACGACAATGAGCAGGGCCTCCACCAGGACTACGAGCGCTGGCTGGAAGATCTGGCGCCCCACGAGCCCCTGGAGAGATACCTGCACAACCGCACGGGGGAGGACAACGGGGACGCCCACTTGAAGCGCCAGGTCATGGGGCGGGAGGTCGTGGTGGCCGTAACGGGGGGAAAATTGGACCTGGGGCCCTGGGAGGCCGTTTTCTACGGGGAGTTCGACGGCCGCCGGAGAAAGAGGGTCCTGGTGAAGATCATCGGCGAGTAGTTCCGCCGGGCATTGTCCTCCCCGGGGAGGGAGGGGATACTTTGGGCATCTGTCCCCCGGAGAGAGGAAGTCCGCCTTTGAAGAAGATCGCCGTCCTTCCGAGCCTGCTCACATTGGGGAACACCTTCTGCGGCTTTCTCGCCATCGTGAAGGTGGCCGACGCGGCCCAGGCTTTCGCCGCTTCCAACTCGGCTCTTTTCCAGTCCCGCCTGGAGACGGCGGTGGGCCTGGTTTTCCTGGCCATGCTCTTCGACGCCCTGGACGGAAAGGTGGCCCGCCTCACCCACCAGGCCACGGATTTCGGGGCCCAGCTCGATTCCCTCTCCGACGCCATCACCTTCGGCGTGGCCCCCGCGGCAGCGGCCAAGGTGCTTCTCGAGACGGAGGGGGGCAAGATCATGCCCTTCCTGGTCCGGCACCCCCGGGTCCTCTTCATGACCGCCGCTGTCTACGCGCTCTTCGCCGTGATGCGCCTGGCCCGGTTCAACGTGGAGACGGCGGACCACGAAGAGGAGTCCCACTACCGGTTCAAGGGCCTGCCCACGCCCGCGGCCGGCGGGCTCGTGGCCGCGGCGGTGCTCTTCTGGCTCCACCGGGGAGACGAGATTCTCTCCTCCCTTCCGCCCTGGGTCTTCGACGGGGTCCTCCGCCTCCTTCCCTGGACCCTGGTCCTCCTTGGCCTGGCTATGATCAGCCCCCTGCCCTACCCCCATCTCGTAAACGTGCTCTTCAAGCGGAGGAAATCCTTCCCCTTCCTGGCGGGCCTGGTGCTCCTGGTGGTGCTGGCCACGATTTCCTACGAGATGGGCCTTCTCTCCCTTCTTATGGTCTATTTCCTCGTGGGCCCCATCTGGGGAGCATGGGAGGCGGCGCGCGCCCGGCGGGCCCGGCGCCGGCGGGCCCGGTTCCTGGAGGGGCCCCGGTCGGCGGCGGGCTGATCCCACAATGGACGGGTCCCACCAGGTCTACCTGGGGCTTGGTTCCAACTTGGGGGACCGGCGGGCCAACATCCAAAAGGCCCTCTCCCTCCTTCCCGGTGCGGGGGTCCAGGTGGAAGCCGTGTCCCGGTTGCGGGAAACCGCTCCTGTGGGGGGGCCTCCCCAGGGTCATTACCTCAACGGTGCCCTGCGGGGGCGGACTTTTCTGGAACCCCTTCCACTGCTCCGGGCCCTGAAGGGGATCGAGTCCCGCCTGGGAAGGCCGCCGGGAGGGCCCCGGTGGGGGCCGAGGTCCATTGACCTGGACATCCTTCTTTTCGACGATCTCTTCCTGGTGACCTCCGAGCTGGTCCTTCCCCATCCACGGATGGGAGCGCGGCCTTTCGTCCTCGAACCTTTGGTGGAGGTGCTGGAATGCAGGTGGTCCGCGACGGGCGCGCCCTGAGGGGGCGCGTGGAGGTTTGCAGGAGAACGGGCGCGACCGTGGGGTTCGTGCCTACCATGGGCGCCCTCCACGAGGGCCACCTCTCCCTGGTGAGGGCGGCCCGGGCCGTCTCCAAGTGCCTGGTGGTCTCCATTTTCGTGAACCCTTTGCAATTCGGGGCGGGCGAAGACCTGGAGCGTTACCCCCGGGACGAGGAGGGGGACCTGGCCCTCCTGGAGAAGGAGGGGGTGGATTTCGCCTTCCTTCCCTCGGCGGAAGAACTCTATCCCCCGGATTTCGAGACCAAGGTCGTCCCCGGGTCGGTGGCGCGGGACCTGGAAGGCGCTTTCCGGCCCGGGCATTTCACCGGGGTCTGCACGGTGGTGCTCAAGCTCTTCAACCTGGTGGCCCCCCACAAGGCCTGGTTCGGGGCCAAGGACGCCCAGCAGCTCGCCGTGATCCGGCGGATGACCCGGGATCTCTCCCTTCCCATCCGGATCGAGGTGGGGCCCACGGTACGGGAGCCCGACGGCCTGGCCCTCTCCAGCCGGAACCGTTACCTCTCCCCGGAAGAGCGCCGCCGCGCCCTCTGCCTCTCCCGGGCCTTGTTTGCCGCCCGGAAAGCCCACCGGGACGGGGAGCGTTCCGGAAAGGCCCTCCTGGAGAGGGCGCGGAAAGAGCTGGAGGAGGGAGTGATTCTGGACTACCTGGAGGTTCGGGACCCGTATACGTTCCAGTCCGTTCC
>JALUZX010000825.1 GCA_027011425.1 Planctomycetota bacterium | reverse complement strand
CGGGAGGACTACGTAAAGCACGTCCTCTCCTTCGCCGAGGAGATCCGGCCCATGACCATCTGCGTGGATTACGCCAACGGGATGGGCGCCTACGTGATCCCCCGAATCCTGGAGGGCCTTCCCCAGGTGAAGGTCCACGCCCTCTACGACGAGCTGGACGGGTCCTTTCCCAACCACGAGGCGAATCCCCTCAAGGAGGAGAACCTGGAGGACCTGAGAAGGCTGGTTCTCGAGACGGGCGCGGACCTGGGGGTGGAGTTCGACGGAGACGCCGACCGGTGCGCATTCATGGACGGCTCCGGGAAAGTCGTCTCCAGCGACCTTGTCACGGCCATCCTCGCCCGGGACCTCCTGGAGAAACACCCGGGCAAGGGGATCCTGTACGACATCCGCTCCAGCCGGGTCGTGCCCGAGGAGATCCGGCGCCTTGGCGGGCGGCCCGTGCGGGAGAGGGTGGGGCACTCCTTCATGAAGGAGACCATGCGGAGAGAGGATTGCGCGGGAGGGGGCGAACTCTCGGGGCACTACTACTTCGCCGACAATTATTTCAGCGATTCCGGAATCATCGCGCTGATCAAGATCATGAACGTCCTCACCAAGGAGGGGAAGACCTTGAAGGAGGTGGCCGACGCCCTCCGCAAGTATCCCTCCACGGGGGAGATCAATTTCCGCGTGGAGGACAAGGAGGGCCTCATGAAGAAGCTGGCGGAGGTCTACAAGGACGGGAAGCAGGACTGGCTCGACGGCATCACCGTGAGCTATCCCGACTGGTGGTTCAACGTCCGCCCCTCCAACACCGAGCCCTACCTCCGGCTCGTCCTGGAGGCGGACAACGAGGAACTCCTGGAGAAGAAGAAGAAGGAACTGATCGCCCTCCTGGGCCGGCCCGTCTGAATCTCCATGAGTTTTCGTCCGGCCGGAATCCTGACCCTCTCCAGCGATTTCGGGGGCCTGGGGCCCTATGAAGGCCAGATGCGGGGGGCGGCCCTCTCGGCGGCGCCGGAGGTCCGGGTCTTCGATCTCTGGCACGGAGTCCCGCCCCAGGGCGTCCGCCTGGGGGCGTTCCTTCTGCCCCGGCTCTGGCCGACCTTTCCTCCGGGGACGGTCCACGCGGCCGTGGTGGACCCGGGGGTGGGGACGGAGAGAGCGGCCCTGGTCGTCTCGTGGAGGGACTTTCTCCTGGTGGGCCCCGACAACGGGCTCTTTACCCTTCCCTTCCGGGAAGGGGGGGAGGTCCGGCTCCTGGACCCCAAAAGGCACGGCCGCCCCGATCTCTCATTCACCTTTCACGGAAGGGACCTCTTCGCCCCGGCGGGAGCGAGACTGGCGGCGGGCCTCCTGGAATGGAACTCTCTGGAGCCCTATCCCGGCAGGCCCGTCCAGGTGGACCTTCCGGGGGCGGAGGCCCTTCCGGGTGGAGAGATCAGGGGAGAAGTTGTCCTGGCCGATCCTTTCGGGAACCTGGTGACCAGCATTCCCTCCCGTCTTCTCCCCGGGCCCGGCGCCGGAGGGCGGGGAAGGGTGGAGATCCTGGGAAGGGAGATTCCTGTCCTGGAGACTTACGGCCAGGCGGAACCAGGGGCCCTGCTGGCCTTGACGGGTTCCTTCGGCCTTATGGAGATCGCCCGCCGGGACGGCTCGGCCCGGGAAGGGCTCGGCGCCGCGGAAGGAGAGGAAGTGCGTTTCTTTCCCCCCTCCTGAGGGGGAAGCCTTACGCCTCTCCCGCAAAATCTCGGGGCCCATGAAAGCCGAAGGGGACTGCGTCCATCAGGGCGCCGTCCGTGACGGCTCCGACAAAAGTCCGGGACTTACCTGGGTCCCGGGCCTCTCCCCCAGAGGAGGGCCCGGGCCTCCTCCAGGGCTTCCACCTTCACCGGGAAAGTGGGGAAGATGTAGATCCGCGCCGCCGGGGCCTCCTCGCGGGCCGCCGCGGAAACCCGGAGAGCCCGAAGCGCGCCCGTGACGGCCTGGGGGTCCAGGGGGGCCCGGGAGAGAATCTTTTCCAGACCTGAAAGGGTCCCCTTTCCCCCGAACCAACCCAGCCATTGCAACTTCCACGCCCAGACCGGGTCGTTGCCCTTCTTCCCATCCGCCCAGAACGGGGCCGGCGGATCCCGGCGGGCGCCCAGGGCGGCCAGGGCCAGGGCGGAGGCCTCCGCCGGGAAGGGGTCCCGGGAACGGAAGAAGAGGGCCGCCAGGTCCACCTCCGCCGCGTTCACGCGGCTCAATCCCAGGCCCAAGGCCAGGGCGCCCTGGACCAGGGGATCGGTCTCTTTCAGGAGGGCCTGGTGCAGGGCTGGTCCCGTCCCCGGGAGGGCCAGGAACCCGAGCGCCAAGGCGCAGGCGCTCCGTCTTTCCGGGTCCTTGGCCTTCAAGAGATCCTTACGGAGGGCCGCAAGGAAGTTGGGGGCCTTCACCTTCGCCCGGCCCCGCGCCACCGTGACCAGGTGGGCCCAAGGACCCCTGGCGCGCCGGGCCAGGTTGGCCAGGTAGCGGGCCCCCTCCTTGCCGCCCCTGGAAGCCAGGGCTTCCAGGGCTACAAGGGCCGCGGGGGCATCCTTTCCGATGGGTCGAGAGGCGGCCAGGTAGAGGTCTTTCCATCCTTTTTTCTCCTTGGGAGGGGCGTAGGCCAGGGCGGCCAGGTAGAAAGGCCGGGCCCCGTCCCTTTTTCTCTTCAGGAGGCGGAAGAGGATCTTGGATGTGGAAGGAAAGTCCAGCCTGGCGGCGAGCCAGGCGGCGGCTCCCCGAAGGATGCGTTCGGCGAACTTGTCCTGCTCCAGGTTCACCACCAGGGGGTTCGCGTCCCCCGGGGTGCCGCAGAAAGTGAGGGCCGCCATGAATCCCAGGAGGGCCTGGGCGTGGGCCTGCTGGGATCGGCTCAACATGCGCTGGAGCGTTTGAAGGAGGATGGTCTTGCCCTGCCCTCCCCGGAGCAGGCCCAGGGAGAGGGCGGCCAGGTTCTTCTCCGGGCCGTCCTTGTGGAGGGGGGAGATCAAAGTTCCAAGGGACCCGGCCGCTCCCGGCTCCCCTCCGAGACCCGCCGCAAGGATTCCGGCCCGGCGGGACCAGGGGTTCCTCGCCTGGGTCATGGTCTCCATGACCCGGGGGAGGCTTTCCATGGGAGACAAGGCTGCGTAGGTGAGCAGGGCTTCCCCGGCCAGGGCCTTGTTCTTTCCCTCCAAGATCTTCTTTACCAGCGGAAGGATCTCCTTGGCGAGGCGGTCCTTGGGAACCCGGCCCCCCAGGGCGGGAAAGGGAGCCAGGTAACGGGGCGCCCTCTCGTGCACCCACTGCACGAAAAGATCCCCCTTTGGGGCTTTCCTCCTTCTTCCCTGGCCTGCCAGGGGGGGAAGGAGAAGGAAGAAGGCCGGCAGGAGGAAGGGGAGGGAAGTTTGGAATCGTGCCTGCATCGAATCTTCTCCTGGCCTGGAAGGCTTCGAAGACAGGGCCCGGAATCTCTCTCCCCGGGCCGCCGGGTTTTCCTGGACAATCCCGCCCGGATTCCCCATGAAGGTTCCGCCGGGCTGGAGGCGAAAGGACCGTCTATCGCCGCTCCAGGATAGAACATACGTCCTCTTTCGGCATCCTTGCCGGGAGAATTCATGGATCGTCCCGGTGGAAAGGAGTCCCATGGGTAAGGCCTTGGTTCTCGATCCTTTCGCAGGTGTTTCGGGGGACATGTGGCTCGGTCTGCTGGCGGATCTGGGCCTGGAAATGACCCGGATCCAGGAGATTCTGGCCACCCTCCCCCTCCCAGGCCTCTCTTTCCGGGTGGGGAAGGTCACCCGCGGGGTCCTGGCTGCGTCCAAGGTAGAGGTCCTGCTCCCCAGGGAGGAGCAACCACACCGGGGGCTCCGGGACCTGGAGTCCATCCTGGAAAGAGGTGGGCTCCCGGAGGGGGTGCGGGAAAGGTCCCTGGAGATCTTCCGGAGCCTGGCCCGGGCCGAGGCCCGAGTCCACGGGGTCCCCCTGGAGGAGATCCATTTCCACGAAGTAGGGGCCCTGGACACGGTGGCCGACGTCTGCGGCGTGGTCCTGGGCCTGGAACTCCTTGGGATCGGGGAGGTCTGGACTCTGCCCGTGGCCCTGGGAGCGGGCTTCGTGGAGTGCGCCCACGGCAGGCTTCCTCTTCCAGCGCCTGCGGCTGCGGCGCTCCTGGAAGGGTTTCCCCAGCGTCCGGGCCCGGGGGAAGGGGAGAGGACTACGCCCACGGGGGCGGCCCTCCTGGCCGGCCTGGCCCGCCCTTTTCCTTTCGAAGGGACCTTTCAGCCTTGGGATGTCGGGTATGGAGCAGGCTCCATGGAAGGGGGGCCTGTGCCCAACGTCCTGCGCGGGTGGATCGCCAGGGTGGAGATCCCTGGGTGCGCGCAAGGCACCCTCTGGGAGATCTCGGCCAACCTGGACGACCTGACGGGCGAGGCGGCGGGGTTTCTCCTGGACAGTCTCCTCCGGGAAGGGGCCCTGGACGCCTGGACCACCCCCATCCTCATGAAAAAAGGCCGCCCCGGCTTCCTGGTGTCCGCCCTGGCCGGGGACGGGGAGAGGGAGAGGGTGGAAGGGGTCTTCTTGAGGGAGACCTCCACCTTGGGCCTCCGGCGCAGGCGGGTGGAAAGGACCCGCCTCCCCAGGCGGGTGGAGGTTCTGGAGACTCCGCTGGGGTCCCTCAGGTGCAAGGTGCGCCTCCTGCCGGGAGGGGGCGAGGAGTGGTCTCCCGAGCAGGACGACCTGGTAAGGATCGCCCGGGAGAAAGGGCTATCCCTTCCGGAGGTTCTCCGGGCGGTCGGGAAGGTCCTCCCAGGATGAAACACCAGGGCCCGGAAATGGATGTCCCCGGCCCGGACGATCCGGAAAGGACGGGGCTGGAGAAAGAAGGGGCCCCGGGCCGAAGAGAGAGGAGTGATTGCCGGGCCCCGGCCCGGGAAAGAACATAGCCCCATGCCGACGCCCGCCCTGGAAGTGAAGAACGTGGAGAAGAAGTATCCGGTGCCCCGGAAGCTCCGCTCTCTCCTCCTCCATCCTTTCTCGGGGCGGTTCAAGACGGCCCTTCGCGGCGTGAACCTCCGGGTGGACCCGGGGGAACTGGTCACCATCATGGGGCCCACCGGCGCGGGGAAGACCACTCTCCTCAAGATGGTGGCCACCCTTCTTCTCCCGACGAAAGGGGATGTCCTGGTC
>JALUZX010000824.1 GCA_027011425.1 Planctomycetota bacterium | reverse complement strand
CCCGGCCCCCTCACTCGGGCCCTCACTTCCAGGCCGGGGACCAATTTTCCCCGGGCCCCCAAAAATTGAATCGCCCTTTCAAGAAGGGGAACTTCCTCGTCCACCGTCCTTCCTGCTGGAGGAACGGTGAAATTTCCCCTCAAAAGGGCAACGCAACTCCCCTGGAACCAAAGCAACTTGTATACGCCCACAGGGACCTCTACAGGGTGGATCGACCCCGCAGGATCCACTTTGGTGGTCCAATTCCCGTTCCTTCCCCTAAGCTCGATCCAGGTTATCCTCTTGCCTTCACGAGGTCCGAGGATCCTTCCCGAGACCGGGGCCAAGGGGGGACCGATATACCTCAAGGTTAAAGAAAGAGGATTGCTCTCGGTTATGTCGAAGGAAGAAGGAGAGACAGGGATCAACCATTTTCCAGGGATTCCGTTCCCGGGGCAGACTCTCACAACCCAGTGGCCGGCCGGGATATGCTTCCAAAGAAAGGTATTTTTCGTCCATATCCCTTTTCTCCATTCATTGGATGAACTTTTTCCAAGGGAGACGCATAGTTTCCCCGCCGGCCAGGGAAACCCCTTCATTAATACCTGGACCCTCCGGCCGGGATCCCAGAGGATATCCCCGGGATTCCCAGATTCCCGAACATATTCATCGATCGGTCTCGCCGTCCCCGGCGGGTAGAGAAGGATTCTCCCGGGGAACCCGAACGGGATATCCAAAACCCCTCCTTTTCCGGAACGAAGGACAGCCACCCTACGCCAAGGCCCCAGGAACCGTGCCGCCGGCCATAGCCGGGGGCCGAGGAGACGAAGGAGGGAGGGCCCTTTGGAAGTTTCCACGTAGAATTCGACCTTCTTCCCTTCCACAGGCCGGCCTTCCGAATCCTTAAGAAGGGCGACGGGGGCCTTCCAGGGAGAGAGGTTAAGAAGGAGCGGCCCATCCACCAAATCCCTCTTCCTATAAACCTTGGAATATACACAGGCCCCCTTTGCAAGGACGAGGAGCCCTACCCAGGGGGCTTCGGGAAGGGAAAGGGCGAAACGGCCGTTCCCCTGGAAGGAACCTTCCTGGGGGAAAAGAAGGTTGTCCGCCGGGACGGGCATGCCCAGAGGCCCTTTGGGGGAGACCAACCCTTTTACCCAAACACGAGCCGATTCTCGGAATGGCTTTTCCCGGGCATAGAAAAGACGGACATCCAAGGGCCTTCCTTTGGAAAGATGGACTTCCAAGGGTTCGGATCCAAGGATTTTCTTTTTCAAGGAGACCCTTTTCGAGAGATACCCGGGATGGCCAAGGGTCAGGAGGAGAGGGGTTCTTCTTTGATCCCAAAAGAGACGGGCTTTGCCTCCAGGTCCGGATTTGCCTTTCCATAAAAGCCGAGGCCCGCAGGCCCAAAGGGCAAGGGCGGCGCCCTCGAGGCCCGCCCCCCTCTCCCCTTTGACCCGGACGAGCAAGGAGGGCCCCAAGGCCCGCCTTCCCTGGGGAAGGCGGGCCTTGGTTGTGGAAGAAAACAAGAAGGTTGCGGCCAAAAAGGGAAAAGCCGCCAGAAAGAAGGCCGTTTTCATTCCTTTGCTGTTGTTAGAACGATCCCCCATACCAGGTCTTCCTTATCTTACGGGCTTATCAGGAGGGCCGTCACCTCCCTTTCCTTCAAGGGGCGGTTCGTAGTCCCATCATGGAAAAGAATTTCCGGAGAAGCCTGGAGGCTGGTACCGTGGATGGTCACGTGAACCGGGTTGGTTCCCATGGCAAGAGAACCCCTGGATACAAGGTTCCAGGTTCCAAGGGTGGGATGTTTGGGGTCCACGTTCCAAACAAGCCAATAAATCTTCCAGGTCTTGTTCTGAAGGCCATACCAGGAGGGGTCGAATTGAAAAGTCCCGCTCACGGAAGAATTCTTGCTCCAATTGGTGAAAACGAAAGCGACACCTTTGGTTGGATCCTGCTTCTGCTGAAATGCCCCGGAAAGAAGCAGGTCTACGTAGTTCCAGTCAACATTTCCGTTGTAGACCTGGTAGGTCGTATAGTTCCTGATGCTCTGGTACCAACTCATGGCCCAGGGAAGGGGCCCGGGATTCTCTTCTGTCCCAGACATGAGTTTCAGAATATAGTAAACCCTCTTATAGGGGTTCTCCACGGGCCTGTTCACATTGGATATCCAGACCTTGTCCAGGGGACGGAGGCAGGGAGCCTCCTCGATCCAGGGGCATTGCTCCCGGAAGGTGCGCAAACGCATGAGGTAGGCCAGGTAGGTGTCCCAGACGTGCTGGGAACGGTTTTTTCGCGCCTGTTTCCAGCTACTTTCCATTGCCGGAACAATTATTCCTTGGCCGTTATCCATAATCATGGGGTAATGGTACCAATCATTTTTCCCGGACCAGTTCTTCAACCTTTTAGACCCGGCCCCCTTGGAGAAATCCCGAAAGATATAGGTGGTCTGCGCCCCCTGGACGATCTCGAACCCTTTGGCCATGCACATGTAGTCGATCCAGGTGTCCACGTCCTGCCAGTTTCCCGAAGATCCCTGGAAATAGAAATTGTCGTTGGCGTCGGATTCCATGATGGGGCTCAGGGTGTCCCTGGTTGTCACAGCCGAAATAGGCAAGAGGTCGTGATAAACGAGGTCGAAAAGGGGCGGGGTGATACTATGCCTCCAGGAACGAAAAACGCCTTTATTGTCCATCCCGCCATTGTGGTAATAGTAGAACCATGGACCAATCCCCACGTATTGGCCCACCAGGTCCAGCCCTCCGGGCTTTCCCTGTCCGGGAGGAGGGATGACGCCGCAAGCGTTGTACTCCTCCCTTGCCTCGGAACAATTGAAAAAAACGTCGTCGTTGTTGGCCCGCCGCCCGTCCTGGACCTGGGCGTCGATAGCAGCCTGCCCGACCTCTCTTGCCCTGGCTTCCAGCTTCTTCCGCCCGAAAATACCGTAGGCACCTCCGGGCGCCGGGTATTTCGAGGGAGCGCACTGTTGGTGGCCGGTTTTCCCGGGCCGGAGCAAATGGGCGTGAACCCCGGAAGGCCCGGATTCGCCTTCGTCGTCGCACATGCAAGACCCCATTCCCGAAAGGTGGTCGTTGTAGATGCCGGTGCACTGGAAGAAAAACCGCTTAAATCCTCCATGTGCGGAATCTTGGATATTGTTAAAACGCCCGACCAGGTCTCTAACGCCATACTCGACCTTAAGGTAAGGCCTCTTGGGTACGGAAAGAGCCTGGTTCAAATGGCCTGAGTCGAGTCCCAGGCAATACTGGCCCGGTTTATCGAAAACCGGTAAAATGTTGTCCCCTCCGTAAGATGGCACCCAACGGGCTCCGGAACCAACAAGCCAAGGCCTTTTCACGTAAGCCTTTTCCCCCAGAGGGTGAGGCCCGTTCTGTATGGTCTCCTGGTGGAACTGAACCGTTTCCACCGTGTTGAGGGTGAAATAGGGAAAAAGGCGGGCGCCCAAGGGGGTCCAATTTTCATTCATTTGGCCTCCCGTATAAGGCATGCCTGTAATTTGCCTTGTGAAATCAGGGAACTTTTCGTGCGCCCCATGGGGGTCGAGATCCTTGATAGGAGTCCTCGGATAGGTCCCCACAGGGGAATACTCCTTGTGGACCAATCCGGCTGATCCTAGGCCCGAACAATAAAAGCTCCAGATCTGTTGTTGGCAATAAATGTTTTTCGGCTGGAAACGCAGGGTATACCTCTTAAAAAAGCCCCACCAGGTCTCTAAGTCATTTTTATAATCAGGGTATTTTTTTTGGTCCTCGTTGTCCAGGCTCATCCATCCCAGGATCAGGCTCCCATCGCCGTGGATCCTGGACCAACCGGTCCTTTGGCTCAGGGGAAGGGCGTAAAGGGTCGGTTCGTGGGACGGATCACCCTGGGTAATGCTTATGGAGGGGGGAACGGCGGAAAGGAATTCCTTGTATTTCTCACAGGCGTCATACCAGTAGGCGTCGCTCTTACAGTGGAGTATGCCGGTGTAGACGCTGTAGCATGGGACACCCCAGAATGGATCGTTATAGCGCATGCATAGAGGGGAACGCTCGTCGTAAACCTGGGAGTCTTTGTTGTAGGACCGGATTCCGTAGTGTTCCACGAAGAACTCCACGGATTCCCCTCCTTTGTACCAGCCGGGGGACCCCAAAAGACTTGAACTCTTCGAAGGCCCCATAAGATTCTTATATTTTAAAAGATCCTCTTGACTTTTGATCAAGGCCTTTCCGACGGGTGGAGAGAGGGCACCACCCGATGGGGGGACATATTCCCTGATCATCCTCAGCATGAACCGCTTGTGGTGCCCCCACATGTCGTCCGTGGCGATAAAGAAAAGATCCCCGGGCTGGGGAGGCTGGGAAGAGGGCGTAAATGGGGGAGCGATATACCAGCCTTTGAACTGAAGTTGTTGCTGTTGCTGCCAATGGTTTACCTGGTCTTCCCCGTCGAAAAGGGTTCCCCCGGGATGGTCCGTGAAACTCTCCCGGATGACATTGAAACTTTCGGGGTACATCTCGAAATAGTTCCACGTGCATTCCGTATGGACTTGTCCCGTCCCCTGTTCATTGAGAATGAACCAATGGTCCAAGTTCTCTCCCGGGACGTCCCAACGGACGACGGGGAACCTGGCCCAACGCGCCCAGGAATAGGGAACATAATTCCCGTCTTTCCGGTAAAAAACCGAAATTCTCCAGCGGATCAGGTCGTACCACTTTCCGTGAAGATTTCTTTCCTGGGGGGGTTCCGCACCTCCCGAAGTAATCTGAAGATGGACGTCGACCTTGTCCTTCTGGCCACTTCCCCAATCCACTTCGAAACGATACTCAAGTTTTAGAAGCTGTATCATGGATGGAGGATTGGTGGGAGGCGGGGTCTGAACAATGCCTTTGAGGGTAATTGGGGGAGAAGGATTGGATATCAGGAGTTGCGACGGGGCGGGAAGTGTATTGGAAAACCTTTCGAGCCTGACCTGGAAGAGGGATTCTTTGAACTTGGTCGAATAAAGCTTGTAATTTCCCCCTTGAAGGCTCTTCAAGTAAAGAAAACCGTTTTGGTCCAAGACGATTTCCGCTGTTTGCGCTGGCTGGTTGGGGTTATCCACTACCAGCCAGGTGCCGGGGGTGAAGCTCTGGGCGGCCAGGGGAAGGGAGACGCCCAGGATGGCGGTTCCCAGAAAGCCCGGAAGTTTCAGACGGCGTAACTG